>DATJHO010000156.1:0-39635 GCA_035493835.1 Devosiaceae bacterium | reverse complement strand
GGCCACTCTGGCGCGCGACGCCGATCGTGCCGCGGGCCTGCTCTCGGAGCATCTTGAATTGACCAGCACCATACTCCTGCAGGCAGAAGGTCTCGAATAGCCTGCTGCTCCGCCGAGGTTAGGAATGGCGAAGCCGCCAGTGCGCAGTCGGCCAGCTGTATCCGCTGAGGTGCCGCTAAGGCGCTTTAGACGGCTTTCGACGCTCAGGCTGGGAGATGACGCCCGACAAATCGGCACAGGAATCGCGATAAGGCGGTCCTGAAGCGCGGGGTCATCCGCCTGCGGGTTGGGGGCGAGCGGGCGCAGATGGTAAAAGTAGCGGCCCGTCACCTTGGCTTCCGGTTCGTCGCTGCCGGCGAGCCACGCCTGCGTCAGGTGGGCCTGGTGGATGTCGTCGGGTGCGCCGGCGTCGCCCATCTTGGTTGGCACCCAGCCGGGTTCCAGCGCGTTCGACAGCACGTCGGGCCAGCGCCGGGCGACGGCAAAAGCCAACATCGCATCGTGCAACTTGCTCTCGGCATAGGCGGTCGAACCGTTCCAGCGGCGCTGCCTCCAAAGGATATCGTCAAAATTGGCGTCGGCATGATGGTGCATGCCGGAGCTGAGATAGACGAGCCGGCCGCACCGAGATTCCGCGACGCCCGGGCGACCGAATACGTCACCGACGTAGTGCTGCAGTCCGCGAGGTCAGGCCGTCGGGAAGCCGTTCACGCCGAATGATGGTCGGCTGCCGGCGCGCAGGAGAATTTGCGCGAGGCCCGTGGAAGTCTCGCGATGGCTACAAGCTTATTCGAGATTGCTGGCAATCCGCGTAGTCTACCATGCTAGCCCGGTCCAGCAGCGCCACGCCGGGTGCACTGGGCGCTAATGAATCAGTGTTCGACACTTCCTTCCCGCGCCGGACAACCCGGCCGATAACGAGCGATACGAGAGACTGACATGAACAAGATCGATTTGGACGGCCAGGTGGCCGTGGTCACCGGCGGCGCACAGGGGCTGGGCTTTGCCATCGCCCAGCGGCTGATCGACAGCGGGGCCAAGGTCAGCCTCTGGGACATGAATGCTGCCGCGCTACAGACCGCCAAGGCGGCGCTGGGACCAAATGCGTCGAGCCAGGTGGTCGATATAACCGACCTAGACGGATTGTCGGCGGTGCATGCCGCGGTCGAGGCCGATGTCGGGCCGATATCGATTCTGGTGAATTCAGCGGGCATCGCGGGCAAGAACGCAACCCTGGAAGAATACGATCCGAACGAGTGGCGCAAGGTCGTCGAGATCAACCTCAACGGGACCTTTTACGTCAACAAGGTGGTGATACCCTCGATGAAAGCCCGCAACTATGGGCGTATCGTCAACATCTCCTCAGTGGCGGGCAAGGAGGGCAATCCGAACCTTTCCGCCTATTCGGCGGCCAAGGCCGGGGTGATCGGCCTGACCAAGTCGCTGGGCAAGGAGTTGGCCAAGTTCGACATCGCGGTCAATGCGATCACGCCCGCAACTGCAAAGACCGGGATTCTCGATACGCTGACCAAGGAATTCATCGACTACATGCTGGTGCGCATTCCGCGTGGGCGGTTCCTCGAGGTCGATGAAGCCGCGGCGATGGTGGCGTGGCTGGTCAGCAAGGACAACAGTTTTACAACCGCTTCCGTGTTCGATCTCTCCGGCGGACGGACGACGTATTAAACCAATTCGGAGTTAGCAGGCCCGAAACGTAACTAGGCGCGGCGCGAAGCGGGGCAGCACAAGTGTGCTCGCAGCGCCGGCAGCAAGGCCAAGAACGCCACGACGGTTGAGGCGATTCATTGTCGTCTCCGTGTTTTCGGTTTTGTGAGGAAGGCAGCAGGCGCAGATCGACGGGGGTGCCGTCGGGTTCACGGCGCTGGAGCCCTCTGGGCCCCGAGCGGTAATGCGTCAGCGTTTTCTCGGCGTGGATCAGCCGCCAGGAGAGCGCCCTTTGGGCGTATTCGAGCACCCGCTCTGCATAGGCGGGATCGTTCGCGCGATTGACGAACTGGTTCGGGTCGGCCTTGAGGTCGAAGAACAGCGGCGGCAGTGCCGCGAAATGGATGTACTTGTAGTCGGCGTCCTGCACGACGCAGAGGCTCGCCTGGTCGAAGGGGAGCTCGAGATAGCTGTTCGGCGCCGAGTAGTGGACGTCGCGGAAGTCATACTCATAGTGCAGTTCCGTGCGCCAATCGACCGGGATGCTGCCCTCGACAAGCGGCACGAGCGAGCGCCCGTCGCAGGCCCGGGGCCTGTCGCCGCCGAGCCATTCGAGGATCGTCGGCATGACATCGATGCTCTCGGTCAAGGCAGGGTCGATCGCGCCGGCGCGGGCGCCCGCTCGGTAAAGAAGGCGCTGTCCGAAAGCTCCTTTGGCAGGCGCGCGGGCTTGGTCGTCGCGCCCGGCACCGAATCCTCGCCCTCGGGCAGCCAGATCTCCTCGCGATTGGGCGGCAGCTTGAAGCCGTGCTGCTCGACCCGGCCGAAATAGCCGTCCATGTTGGGCTCGAACGCGCCGACGGAGCGGAAACCGTCCATCTGGTCGCCGAGCACCAGGAAACGCGGATCGTTCGGGCCCGTCGTGCGCGGGTCAGGGCGCCTTATCGCAACTACCGCAGTGACTTAGTCGGCAGCCAACGGGCCCGTCGCTCAATCTCTGCAGGGTACTCACCGGCTCGCCCACGGGCGCTCACAGCGCGTTGGCGCTCGCGGAAACTCAAATCACCCGCGCGATTTCGCCCAGGCTTTCGCGCAACCGCGCCGCGTCCCGGGCAGGTGGAACGCCGAACAGGCGGGAATATTCTCGGCTGAACTGCGACGCGCTCTCGTAGCCCACGGAGTAGGCCGTGCGGGCGGCATCAGCGTTCGTCGCGAGCAGGCGCCGTGCAGCCTGCAGCCGAAGCGTCTTCTGGAATTGCAATGGGCTCATGGCGGTCGCGGCCTTGAAGTGCCGGTGGAAGGATGGGACGCTCATGCCAGCGACGTCGGCAAGCGCCTCGGTGCGCAACGGTTGATCGAAGTTGCGGCGGATCCAGTCGATCGCGCGCCTCACCTGCGAGAGCCGGCTCTCCTCGCGGGCGATTTGCCGGAGCATCGGGCCATGCGCGCCCTGCAGCAGGCGATACAGCACCTCGCGCTCGCGTGATGCGGCGAGGAAGGGAATGTCGTCGGGCATGTCCAATAGCGCGAGGAGGCTGTCCCAGGCTTCGAGCAACTCGCGTGTGACCGGCGCTACGCCAAAGCCGATGGCCGGCTCGGTGGTGGGAACGGGTGCGAGATCGGCCAGCAGCGTCGCGAGTGCCCCGCGATCAAGCGCCACGCTGGCGGCAACGTAGGGCTTGTCTGCCGTCGCCTCGATCACGCAGCCGGTCGCGGGCATCTCGATCGAAGCGGCAAAGCAGCTGGCGGCGTCGTAGCGCAGCAGGCGATCGCCAACCAGCACCTGCTTTGCGCCCTGCAAAACGAGGCAGATCATCGGCTCGTACACTCCCGTGACCGGGGCGCTGGGCTGTCGCGACACCCCCACGCGGACGCGGGGTATCGGTGTGTCCAGACGTGTTCCGTCGGCATGACGCAGCACGCGTTGGCACATGCGATTGAGTAGGTCCTGCATGGCAGGACAATTGTCGATTACCTGCGGCAAGCGCAAGGGGGCTGATAGGATTGGGCAAGGAATCGATACGATCGGGCGCGTGTTTCGATCATCCTGCGACCATATCGAGCAAGCGGCGGGCCACTGGCTGCCGGCCGCGTCTCAATTAATCGAGGACAGTATCGTGACAAGCAATTTTGATGCGACATCGACGACGGACGAGGTTCTCGCGGGCGTTGACCTTAGCGGCAAGCGTGTGCTCGTGACGGGCGTTTCGGCCGGCATAGGGGTCGAAACCGCCCGCGCGCTGGTGGCGCATGGCGCCGACGTTGTGGGCACCGTTCGTGATCTCGCCAAGGGCGAACGCGCGACTGTCGGCGTGCGCGCAGCGGCCGAGGCGGGGGGCGGCCGTTTCGAGCTGATCGAACTCGACCTGGCCTCGCTCGAAAGCGTGCGCGCCTGCGCCGATAAACTGGTGACGGATGGCCGCCTGTTCGACATCGTCATCGCCAACGCCGGCGTGATGGCGCCGCCCTTCGGCCACACGGCCGACGGCTTCGAAACCCAGTTCGGCACCAACCATTTGGGCCACTTCGTGCTGGTCAACCGCATCGCCTCGCTGATCACCGATGGGGGGCGACTTGTGAATGTCTCATCGGCTGGCCACCGTTATGCCGACGTTGATCTCGACGACCCCAATTTTGAGCGGACCACTTATGATCCGTGGGTCGGCTACGGTCGTTCGAAAACCGCCAACGTCCTGTTCGCCGTCGAATTCGACCGGCGGCATCGCGATCGTGGCGTGCGCGCCTGTGCGCTGATGCCCGGCGGCATCCGCACTGAACTTGGCCGGCACATGACCCAGGCCCAAGAGGATGCACTCGTCGTTTCGATCAACGCAGCCAACGCGGCGGCCGGGCTCCCGCCGTTTGTTTTCAAAACAGTCCCCCAGGGCGCCGCGACATCGGTGTGGGCTGCCGTTGTCGCCGAAAGTGACGAGATTGGCGCGCGATATTGCGAAGACTGCCATGTCGCCGAGGTCTCCAGGGGCAGAGAAATTCGAGGCGGCGTGCAGCCCTATGCGCTTGACGCGGAACGCGCCAAGCTGCTGTGGGTAAAGAGCGAGGAGCTGGTGGGCGAGCGTTTCTGAGCGACATAGCACCGGTTGGGCGCGATACAATTTGCGCCCAGCCCATGCCGCCGGTACGGCCCTGCCTCCCGTGCCATTCTACGATGGTAGCTATTGCTGGGGCCGCGCCGAGCCGCGCGACCATGAGGCGGCCGCGGCGATGAGGCAGGCGATCGTCGCGAACACGAAGGCCTCGGTCAGGCCGGCGTGGAACGGCGCTGAGATAAGGTCCGGAAAGAACGTGTGGCCCGTCAGTGCCGTGCGGTCCGCCGCCGGGAGAGCAGCGAGCACTTGCGGGCCGAGCAGTGTTGCGATCGGGTTGTAGCCGAGGAAGGCAGCGAACAGGATCGACACGGGCGGCAGGGCGCCGACATGGGCGGCAACTGCCGGGGGCACGCCGTGGGCCACAAGGCCCTGCACCATGGTGCCCGAGAGGGTCGAGCTCAGGCCCACGATCATCAGTGTGAAGAAGATGCCGATCGACAGGACCTGCGCCGAGTTCTGGAACGTCGAGTTCATGCCGCCGCCGGCGCCACGGTCGCGGGCAGGCAGCGAGTTCATGATCGCGGCCCGGTTGGGCGCCGCGAAGGCGCCCATGCAGAGGCCGTTGATCAAAAGGATCGCGGCGAAGGCCCAATAGTTGAAGTCGATGGGCAGCAACAGCAGCAGCAGGAAGCTGATGGCCGCCCCGATCATGCCGCCGGTCGAGAAGTAGCGCGCCCCGAACCTGTCGGAGAGAAACCCCGAAAGGGGACCTGCAAGCAGGAAGCCGGCGGTCAGCGGCAACATCAGGATGCCGGCCCAGAGCGGGGTCTCCTCGAAGCTGTAGCCGTGGAGCGGCAGCCAGATGCCTTGCAGCCAGATGATCAGCATGAACATCAGCCCCCCGCGACCGATGGCGCTGAGAAAGGTCGAGAGCGTGCCAAAGGTGAAGGCCTTGATCCGGAACAGCGGCAGGCGAAACATCGGGTATTCAGCGCGGCTTTCGATGATGCCGAAGGCGATCAGCGACAGCACCCCGGCCCCGATGGCGCCGAGCACCGGCATGCTGGTCCAGCCCATGGTTTGGCCGTTGGCGGGCTGGATGCCCCACGTGATGCCGACCATCACCAGGATCAGGCCGACCGCGAAGGTGATATTGCCCGCCCAGTCGATCTTGGCGGCATGGCGCTCGGAAAGTTCCCTCAGTTTCAGATAGGACCAGATGGTGCCAAAAATGCCGAAGGGTACCGAAACGAGGAACACCAGCCGCCAGGAGATGGCGGCGAGGATGCCGCCGAGCACAAGGCCGATGAAAGACCCCGAGATGCCCGCGATGTTGTTGATGCCGAGCGCCAGGCCACGCTGGTTGGAAGGAAACGCATCGGTGAGGATGGCGCCCGAATTGGCGACAAGGAAGGCGGCGCCGATGCCCTGCACCACCCGGCCGATGATCAACCACAGCGCGCCCTCCGCTCCCATCCACGGATCGAGGGTGAGGATCAGCGAGGCGAGCGTGAAGACCACAAAGCCGAGATTGTACATCCGCACCCGGCCAAACATGTCACCGAGCCGGCCCAGGCTGACCACCAGCACGCTGGAGACGATCTGGAAGCCCAGGATCATCCACAGCAGGTAGGCGGTGTTGCCGGATTCGAGCGGGTTGAGGCCGATGCCGCGGAAAATGTCGGGCATGGCGATCAGCATGATCGAGGAGTCGATGGTCGCCAGCAGCACGCCAATCGTGGTGTTGGAGAGGGCCACCCATTTGTAGCGGGGCGAAATGGCGGCGGCCGAACCAGCGTCGGCATTGGCGAGCGCGGTCATGGGTTGGGGCTCAGGCGTGTGTCGTGTCAAGCAGGGCGATGATCTCGGCGCAGCTACCTGTTTCGCCGAGGCGGGGGAAGGTGAACTTTGTCGCGGCGGCGTGGGCTTCGGCGTTCATATCCATCGTCGCGTCGAGTGCGATGGTAACGCTGAAGCCGGCCTCATAGGCCTGCCGCGCCGTCGACTCGACGGCAGAGGTGGTGGAAATGCCGGCGAGTACCACCTGCGTTACGCCCAGGTTACGCAATTGCCACTCGATATTGGTGGTCGGAAAGGCACCCCAGCTCTTCTTGGTGACCACGATGTCGGAGGGCTGCTGGCCGAGCTCGGCGACGAATTTCAGCGCCTCGGGGGGAAAGTTCACGGCGCGTCGCGGGGTTTCCGTACGGCCGGGCGCCGTGGCATCGACGTTGACGAGAACCACCGGCAGGCCGTGCCGCCGGAAGGCCGCGGTCAGCGCCCCCGCGGTCTGGAACACGGGGGTGGCCGCGTCGCCCGCGAAAGCACGGATGCCTTCCTGCAGATCGAGGACGATGAGGGCGGTCTTGGGGTCGAGGGTGGTGACGGGCATGGTCTGCGGGCTTTCAGGGTTCGATTAGGCGGTTGAGCAGGGCAACGGCGCCGGCAAGCTGTTGCTGCTCGGTCTCCGTCAGCTTCGATTGCAGGGTGCGGAACAGCCAGTCCTGCTTGGCGGCGCGAGAGGCGGCGACGGTCCTCCGGCATTTGTCGGTGAGGCTGAGGACGGTCTGCCGGCCGTCATTGGGGTCGGGTGTCCCCTCGACCATGCCGGCGAGCTTCAGCGCCGAGACGATCCCGCTCATCGACTGCGGCCGCATGCCTTCGGCCTCCGCCAAGGCGGTAACCGTCGCCGGGCCAGCGCGCTCGAGGCGAACCAGAACCTTCGACTGTGAAAAGGTGAAATCGCCGAAATTGCCTTCCTCGCGCAGTCGACGGTTCAGCTTGCTGACGGTCAATCGCAACTGTTCGGCGACAGTGGCGGCGAGTTCCGTGTCGGGATCGCGCTTATGGACAGAGTTGGTCATGTGCCCAATATATGAAGGTAACCTTCTTAGGTCAACTGCTAAGGTAAGCTTCGCATCTTTCAGGTATCTCTCCTTGATCGTATCAACCATCCAGTGGCAAGCGCGCCAAGCGGGCCGGTCAGCGACCAACGTGACCACTCGTGCGTTACAGCCTTTGGGCTTACAATTGGAGAAGCAGCTGATGCCGGAATCCGCAAGCGTTGCGCCGGACCAGGTCATTCCCGATGACGACCCGGCCCGGGAGTTGGTGATCGCCAATCCTGACGATCCCTCATTGGCAAACATAGCAATCGTCGGCGATGTCTATACCGTGCTGGTATCTGGCGCGCAGACCAATGGCCGCTATTGCCTGATCGACATGCTCGTCCATGACGGCGGCGGGCCGCCGCCGCACCGCCATGATTTCGAGGAGATGTTTACGCTGCTGGAGGGCGAACTCGAATTCATGTTCCGGGGCAAGACGCAGATCATCGCGGCGCCCTGCACGGTGAACATCCCGTCCAACGCCCCCCATGCGTTCAAGAACAAGTCGGGCAAAACCGTACACATGCTGTGCATGTGCACGCCGGCGGGACAGGACGAATTCTTCCATCGGGTCGGCGTGCCGGTCGAGACACGCTCGTCCCCGCCGCCCAAACTCAGCACGGAGGAACAGGCGGAAAGGGCCAAGCTGGCCGGGCAACTGGCGCCCGAATACCGTACGGTTTTCGTCAAACAATGAAGTTTCGCCGGCGTCCCAGCCCTCCACCTTGCATAGCCACGCCTTGAGGCGGCTATGCAGATGTTGCGGCGGCACGGCTGACGTCGCCTTATTCCAGTGCTTGATCCGTTTGCGGCGAGGCGCAAAGTCTTAAGTCGCTCAGGCGCCACGAAGGTCAGTCGTGATCGGGTGCGGTGAAGCCTTTTCCCGAGATGAGCATTTCCGCTATCGACGCCACTTGCGAGGGATAGGATGGAGGAAAACAACGCAACGACCGATGGTGCGCTCACTGCCGAGTTGCGGCGGGTTGACGAGTATTGGCGTGCAGCCAATTACCTTTCGGTCGGCCAGATCTACCTGCTCGACAATCCCCTGCTGAGGCAGCCTCTGCGACCGGAGCACATCAAGCCGCGGCTGCTGGGCCATTGGGGGACCACGCCGGGGCTGAACTTCATCTATGCCCATCTCAACCGGGCCATTCGGGGCCGCGATCTCGACGTGATTTATGTCTGCGGCCCCGGCCATGGTGGCCCCGGGATGGTGGCCAACACTTATCTAGAGGGCACGTATTCGGAGATTTACCCGGAAATTGGCGAGGACATGGCGGGCATGGCCAAGTTGTTCCGTCAATTCTCATTTCCGGGCGGCATTCCGAGCCACGCCGCGGCCACCACACCCGGCTCGATCAATGAAGGTGGCGAACTCGGCTACGCGCTGCTGCACGCCTACGGGGCAGCGTTTGACAATCCCGGTCTAGTGGCTGCCTGCGTGATAGGCGACGGCGAGGCGGAGACCGGTCCCCTGGCCGCCTCATGGCATTCCGACAAGTTCCTCAATCCGCGCACCGATGGCGCCGTTCTGCCGATATTGCACCTCAACGAGTACAAGATCGCCAATCCCACCATCCTTGGCAGAATGGCAGACGAGCAGCTCGAGCTCCTGTTCCGCGGCTACGGCCATAAGCCGCATTTCGTCTGTGGCGACGAGCCGATGGCCATGCACGCGCTCATGGCACGGACCCTGGAGGAGGTGCTGGACGAGATCAAAGCCATCCAGGAGCGAGCCCGGACACCGGGCGAGCCCTTAGGAGAAACCCATTGGCCGATGATCATCTTGCGGAGTCCGAAAGGCTGGACCGGGCCAAAGGAGGTCGACGGCAAGAAGGTCGAGGGCTTTTGGCGCGCCCACCAGGTGCCGGTCGACAATCCGCGCACCAACGATGGGCATCTCCGGATTCTGGAAAACTGGATGCGCAGCTACGAGCCCGAGGCGCTCTTCGACACCGATGGAAGGCTGCGCGAAGATCTCCGTGCCCTCGCACCCGTTGGCAGCCGCCGCATGGGCGCCAATCCTCACGCCAACGGCGGCCTGCTCCGGCGCGAACTCTTGGTGCCGGACTTTTGGACCTATGCAGAGACGGTGGAACAGCCTGGCGCCAGCACCGCCGAAGCCACCCGAGTGGCGGGCAAGTTCTTACGCGACGTCATTTCGCTTAATCTCCCCCATCGCAATTTCCGCCTGATGGGGCCGGACGAGACGACCTCTAACCGGTTGGACGCCGTGTTCGAGGTAACGGACCGCGTTTGGCTCGAAGGGATCGAGCCATACGACGTTGCGCTCGGTCGGGAAGGTCGGGTCATGGAAGTCCTGAGCGAACATCTCTGTCAGGGCTGGCTGGAGGGGTATTTGCTCACCGGCCGCCATGGTCTCTTCAATTGCTATGAGGCGTTCGTTCACATCGTCGACTCGATGTTCAATCAGCACGCCAAGTGGCTGAAGGAGGCGCGCGATTTGCCATGGCGGCGCCCGATCGCCTCGTTGAATTACCTGCTCAGCTCGCACGTCTGGCGCCAGGATCACAACGGCTTCAGCCATCAGGATCCGGGCTTTGTCGATCTGGTTGCCAACAAGAAAGCCGATATCGTACGCATCTACATGCCGCCGGACGCCAACACACTGCTGTGGACGTTGGACCACGTCCTCAGGACCTACAATCGGATCAACGTCATCGTTGCCGGCAAACAACCGGCTCCGCAGTGGCTGAGGATGGACGAAGCCATTTCCCATTGCGAATTTGGCGTCGGCATTTGGGACTGGGCCGGCAACGAGGGTGAGGCAGGCAGTCCGGACGTGGTCATGGCTTGCGCCGGCGACGTGCCAACCATGGAGACGCTGGCGGCCGTGGACCTGTTGCGCAGGGCCGTGCCAGCGCTCAAAATCAGGGTGGTCAACGTTGTCGACCTGATGACGCTGACGCCGCAGACGCGCCATCCGCATGGCATCAGCGATGTCGACTTCGACAGCCTGTTCACCACCGACAAACCGGTGATCTTCGCCTATCACGGCTACCCTTACATGGTGCACCGCCTGACCTATAACCGCCGCAACCACGAGAATTTCCACGTGCACGGCTTTCAGGAGGAAGGCACCACCACAACGCCCTTCGACATGGTGGTCATGAACGAGCTCGACCGCTTTCATCTTGCCATGGCGGTGCTGGACAACGTTCCCGGTCTCGTGGCGCACGCAGCGAACATAAAGCAGGCATTCCAGCACAAACTGAGCCAACACCATCGCTACGTTCGCAAGCACGGCGAGGACATGCCCGAGATCCGCGATTGGAAGTGGCCCTATCCGCGGCAGGATCTGGCGGAGAATGGCAATTGACCACCGATGGCGCTCGGCCGCCTCGGGGGAGTTTGTTCGCACTGAATGCAGGCTCCTCCAGCCTGAAGTTCGCCCTATATCGCCATGGCCTCGAGCCCGAACTGATGGTCAGGGGCGAAGTGGAGGAGGTCGAGCGCGAAGCGCGGGTTACCGCGCGGGACGCCTCGGGCACAGTCGTTGAAAGCGATGCCTGGGGGGAGCATTCGGGTTTCGACCGACTGATGCCCAAGCTGCTCGAATGGATAGAATCTCGCGCGGGTGGAAAACCTGTCGCCGTGGGTCATCGCATCGTCCATGGGGGGCCGTCGTTCGCAGCTCCAATATGGCTGACGCCAGAGTCCATCGGAGCGCTGCGTGCGCTTACCCCGCTGGCGCCATTGCATCAGCCGCTCAGCCTCGCGCCGGTCGACGCCATTTCGGTACATTGGTCCGACGTGAAGCAGGTCGCCTGTTTCGACACGGGCTTCCACCACCGTCTTCGGCCGCCGGTGAGCCGCTATGCCCTTCCGCTCAGCTACGAGGCCAAGGGGATTCGACGCTACGGTTTTCACGGCCTCTCCTATGAATTTATTGCCACTCGGCTGAGGCAGATCTCCCTTGCGCTCTTCGAGAAGCGGACGGTCGTGGCTCATCTGGGAAGTGGCGCCAGCCTCTGCGCCATGCGGGCAGGGGAGTCCGTCGACACCACCATGGGCTTTAGCGCCCTCGACGGGTTGGTGATGGGCACCCGGCCGGGGACGATTGATCCGGGGATACTGCTCTACCTGTTGCAGCAGGAGCATATGTCGCCCACCGACCTCGAGGACCTCCTCTATCGTCACTCTGGCCTCGCCGGCGTTTCCGGTATTTCCGGCGACGTGCGGGTTCTCCTCGAAAGTGAGCACCCGGCTGCACGTGAGGCAATCGACCTGTTCGTCCTGCGGATAGCCCAGAATGTGGCAGCCATGGCGGCGACGCTCGGCGGGCTTGAGGCACTGGTGTTCACGGGCGGCATAGGGGAGCATTCCGACGACATTCGCGCCATGGTTGCCAACCGGCTAGGCTGGCTCGGTGTGATGATCAACGCTGAAGCCAACAGGAAGGGCGGCGGTCGGATCGACGCCCCCGAGAGTGCCGTCGAGGTTTGGATAATTCCTACGGACGAGGAGCTGACCATCGCCAGGCAGCTGACTTCACTCCTGCCGGATCAGCATAGCGAATGACGACCGCGCCTCGAGCGTCTCACCCATCATCGCGACATCGTCGAGAGCGGCATGAGCGCCGATCCGGGGTCAATCGGACGCGGAGTCACACCTTTGGAAGGGGACCGGCTGGCCGGTAGGTGTTGAGGAGGACGCCCGTTGTCGTGGCCCGCGTTGCAACCAGAGTGAGACCAAGGGGCGGGACGCCATTTTCGAACAACCGCTTTCCTTCGCCGAGCACCAACGGAAAGACCCAGAGGCGATGTTCGTCCACGAGTTCGGCGGCGATCAGCGTCTGCAGCAATTCGCCGCTGCCCCAGATATGCAGATCCGGCCCATCCGATGCCTTCAGCCGGCGGACCGCGTCCACGACATCGCCGCCTATGTGCTGCGAGTTCTGCCAGTCGAGTTGGTCGAGGCTGCGCGTGACGACGTATTTCGTCGCCTTGTTGAACGCCTTCGCAATCGGGTTATTGCCCTGGTGCGGCCAGTAGGCGGCGAAGATCTCGTAGGTCCGGCGTCCTAAAAGCATGTCGAACTCACCGGCGATGGTCTCCCCAATCGCGTGGTTCGCCACGTTGTCCAAAAAGGACATGGCCCAGCCGCCGTGGGTGAACCCGTTCCTCGAATCCTCCTCGGGGCCACCGGGCGACTGCATGACGCCGTCCAGCGTGACTTGCGTGATTGCAATGGTCTTTCTCATCATCTCCCTCCAGCTTTTTCATTTCGCATCCTCACGACGAACGACCGGCGCCTTTTTCGACATGGGCCGGTTCGAGCGGTCTCGGCGAACAGGAACATCATCGTCGTGCCATGCATGGTGAAGAGCTGGTCATAGAGGTCCGGCCCGATCAGCTTGGATTCCGGCTGCGCCAGTTGCAGGCGCATGAGCAACGCCGAGATGCCGGCGAGCAGCAGGAAGAAAAAGGCGGTGGGCCCGGTCAGGACGCCGCTGATCCCCTCCACCATGCCGCCGGAGAAAGTGAAGGACTTCGGCAAGCAAGTGCCGATGGCCCGGCCGGCCCAGCCCGCGGAACTGGCGCCGGTCTACGTCATGCTCGCCAGCGACGAAGCGAGCTACGTCTCGGGTACCACCGTCGCCGTTACCGGCGGCAAGACGTTCATCTGAACAAGAGAGCAGGATGGCTGGCACACCGCCGTCGCATCGATGGGATGGGGAATGGCCGTTCAGATCGTACCCGCCGGTTGCTCCGACTTGAGAACGATCTTGCCCTGTACGTGGCCGCGCTCCAGGGCCGATTGGGCCTGTCCTGCCTCGCTGAGCGGATAGACGGATTGAACTCTAACCTTCACTCGCCCCGATTGGATCAACCCGGCGATTTCCGCCAGCTCGGTACTGTTGGGCACGGTCATGTAGTGTGCGGCCCGTAGCTGGCGCCGTTGCGCCTCCTCCCGCGACGGCTCCTTCAGCGTGGTAATAAGGGCACCGCCCCGTTTGAGCACGCCCCAGGATCGATCCTGGGTTTCTCCGCCGATCAGGTCATAGACCAGATCGAAATCGGAGCTCTCTTCTTCGAAACGCTGCCGCTGATAATCGATGACCTGGTCGGCACCGATTTCACTGAGAAAGGCTATGTCCTCGGACGAGGCAGTGGTCGCGACGAATGCGCCTCGCGCCTTGGCGAACTGCACGGCAAGATGACCCACCCCACCCGCACCACCATGAATTAGGACCCGCTGACCCGATTGCAGGTCACCATGATCGAAGAGACCTTGCCAAGCCGTCAGGCCCGCGAGGGGCACCGCCGCTGCCTCGACATAGCTCAGGCTGGGCGGCATCCGAGCGACTTCGTCCGGCGTGACGATGACATATTGCGCATAGGCGCCGCGATCGCGCCCGAGCAAAGCGAACACGTCATTGTCGATTGCGAAGCCGTCGACATCGAGCCCCACCTCCTCCACGACGCCGGCCAGATCTCGTCCCAAAGTTATCGGCAGCGCCTGTCCGGCATCGTCGTAGCCGCCACCCCGGATCTTGTAGTCGACGGGACTGACGCTCGCCGCCATCACCTGCACGAGAAGCTCTCCACTACCGGCAACAGGCTTCTCTACGTCGTCGACCTCGAGAACATCGGGGCCGCCGAACTTGTGGATCCGGATCGCTTCCATTCCTCTTCTCCATTCTGCGTAGGGAATGTTGGCGGCAACGAAGCGAGGGCTTGCCGGTTCCGCAATTGGCCCGCTTTGGAACATTGGTCGCTGAGTGCGAATCGGCTGGCCGTAGACATGTCGGGCCATCAGAGGGCAACCAACGCCAGAACAAATTGGATACAATTTCCATCCTCCCCGCTCAGCCTTTTGGATTGTGCAGTCAGGTCGGTAGGTTTAGTAATTGTTCATACTTTGAGCCGCCCCACGCCGGTGTATTTGAATGAATTTTCAGCAGTCCCGGGGTTTCGCCCTGGGTTTGGCGGTCTTGGTGCCGCTGTTCCCCACCGCTAGTTTTGCCCAGAGCGCCTCGCAACTCACCCCGCCAAGCTTCCGGCCGACGACAGAGCGCCCAAGCGGCTTTGCGCTGCCGGGCACGCCCGGGCTGGCGACGCCGGCGGGGGCTGAAAAACTGTTCGTCAGCCTGGCCGGTGTCAGCGTCGAGGGCGGACTGCCGCAACTGGCGGCGGCGACCGCGGCGCTTGAGGCGCAACTGACCCATGGCAAAGTCTCGGGCGCGGAGGTGTTCGCCGCGGCGCGCGAACTCGAAGCCAATTATGCCAAGGCCGGCTATGTACTGGTACGTGTGATTTTGCCGCCGCAGCGTCTCGTAGACGGCGGCCGGCTGAAACTCAGGGTGGTCGACGGCTTCATCGAGCGCGTTGACGTCGAAAATGTGCCGGCGCCCGTGCGGGCCCGCATTCTGCACTTGGTGAGCCCGCTGACCGGCCGGCGCGGCGTGACCCTGCCCGAGATCGAGCGGCGCGTATTGCTCGCTGGCGACACTCCGGGGGTGCTGCTGCGCTCGACCCTCGCCCCCGGCAAGGCCTTGGGCGGGACGGTGCTGGTGCTCGAGGCCAAATATCAGGCGACGAGCGAAACGGAGAGTTTCGACAACACGGTGTCGGCGGCGCTCGGCACCACCACCGTCGGCACCGGCCTTGCCTTCAACAGCGTCGCGGGCTTGGGTGAAACGGTCTATCTCAATGCCAGCGGCCACCCCGAGAGTGGCGACAACGGCCTGTTTTCCACCCATCCGCGCAATCGCACCCTCGCGGGCGGCGTGGTCGTGCCGCTGCCGCTCGATGGGCTCAGCCTCAACGCCGAATATACCGATGCCCGCACCACGCCGTTCCCCACCGCCGGGATCGGCACCACCGACACGTTCGACCGTTTGTCGCTGCGGCTGCGCTATGCCTGGCTGCGCTCGCGGCTGGCGAACTTCAACACCGAAGCCTCCTTCGACGCCGAGGACGAGACGAACAGCCTGTTTCTCGGCAGCGATTCGCTGCCGCTGTCCGAAGACAGGCTGCGCGTGCTGCGTCTTGCCGCCGACGGCGATCTTTTTACCCCGTGGGGCGGCAGTGTTTCCGGCCGTGCCGTAGCCTCGTTCGGCCTCGATGGCCTCGGGGCGCGGAGCGCGGCCGACGCCACCCCGACCCTGCCGCTGTCGCGCCAGGGCGCCGACGATACGTTCCACAAGCTCAATATCAATCTCGCTTATGGCCAGCCGCTGCTCGAACACCTGGCGCTGAGCTTCATTGCCCAGGCGCAGACCTCGTTCGGCGAGCCGCTGTTGAGTGCCGAACAGTTCAACATCGCCAATGGCGCGGGCCTCTCGGCCTTTGACGCCGGCTCGATCGTCGGTGATGACGGGTTTGTCGTCCGGGGCCAGCTCGCCTCGCCGTGGCAGGTGCAATTGCCGGCCACGGAACTGGGTGTGGTGGCGACGCCATACCTCTTTGCCGCCTATGGCGAGGTATCGCTGGCGGACCCGACGGCGCTGGAGGCGGGCTCGACCCGCGCCACCTCCTGGGGCGCCGGCGTGACCCTCGGCGAGGCGCTGCCGGGGACGCTGTCGACCGGCTCGCTGACCCTCGAATATGGGCACGGGACCATCAGCGACGGCCCACCCAGCGATCGGATCACGCTGGCTACGGCGTTCAAGTTCTAGCAGGAGGCAAGCATGGTCGTGTCGTCCGTTCATCGTCGGCTTAGGCAAGCGCTGCTGGTTTCGACCGCTTTGGGCGGGGCGCTGGTGCTACCGAGCCTAGCCGTCGCGCAGAGCCTCCCCACCGGTGGCAGTGTCGCTGCGGGCAGCGTCACGATCAGCCAGCCCTCGGCCACTTCGCTCGATATAGACCAGACGAGCGGGAGCGCCGTCGTCAACTGGCAGGGCTTTTCGATCGGCGCGGGCAGCGCCGTCAACATCGTGCAGCCCAATGCCTCCACGGCGCTGCTCAACCGCGTCACTGGCAACACGCCTTCAACCATCGCCGGCAGCCTCACCGCCAACGGCCAAGTCTATCTGGTCAACCCCAACGGCATCGCCATCACTTCGAGCGGCACCGTCAATACCGGCGGCTTCGTTGCCTCGAGCCTCGGCATTTCCGACGACGACTTCATGAGCGGCAAGCGCACCTTCACCGGCAATGGCGCCTCGGCGGCGGTGAGCAATGCCGGCACGATCAGCGTCGGTGCCGGCGGTTATGCGGCGCTCCTCGGCGGCACGGTCTCAAACACCGGCAGCATCAGCGTACCGCTTGGCGAGGTTGGCCTCGGGTCGGGTGAACAGGCGACGCTCGATTTTTCCGGTGACGGCTTCCTGCAGGTGGCGGTACCGACCGCTGCGGCCGGCAGCGGCGCGCTCATCCAGAACGCGGGCAGCATCAAGGCGGAGGGCGGCAGCGTCGTCATCAGCGCCGCGACCGCGCGCCAGGCGGCGCGTGATGCCGTCAACATTTCGGGGCTTGTCGAGGCGGATTCGATCGGCGGCCATAATGGTTCGATCACGATCGGCGGCGGCGACGGCGGCGTGGTGAATATCAGCGGCCGGCTTTTGGCGCGCGGGCGCTCGGGGCGCGGCGGCAGCATCACCGTCACCGGCCAGCACATCGCCCTCAGCGGCGCCCGCCTCGATGCCTCGGGCAAGACCGGTGGCGGCAACATCAATATCGGCGGCGGTCGGCAGGGCAGCGGGCCGCTCCCGCACGCCGACACGGTGACCATCGATGCCGGCACGACCATCGCTGCCGATGCCACCAGCATGGGTGACGGCGGCAATGTCGTCGTCTGGTCGGACGGGACGACGAGCTTTGCCGGAACCATCTCGGCCACGGGCGGGGCGCTGGGCGGCGATGGCGGCGCCGCCGAAGTCTCCAGCGAAGGCGTGCTGGATTATACCGGCTTCACCGATCTCTCGGCGGCCAATGGAGCCTTTGGCACCTTGCTGCTCGATCCCTACAACGTCGTTATCTCCAACGGTGCGAATACCAGCGGCTTCACGGCCTCGGCTAACGACAGCGTCATCAATGTGGGGACGTTGGAGACCGCGCTCTCTACCGCCAATGTCACCATCACCACCGGCTCTGCCGGGTCGCAGGCCGGCAACATCACCGTCGCCGACCCGCTCACCTGGTCAAGCGGCTCGCTGCTGACCCTGACCGCCGCCAACGCCATCGCCGTCGACGCGCCGATCACTATTGCCGGCGGCGGGCAGCTGGCGCTGAATTATGCGACGAGCGACCTTTCGAACTTCAGCTTCGGCGACGGCGACAGCGTGATCTTCGCGCAAAATGCCAACCAAGGGTCGCAGGCGCTGTCGATCAACAGCCAAGCCTACACGCTGATCCGCTCGATGGCCGACCTCGATGGCATCGACGGCGTGGCGGCGATAGCGGGCGGTACGATAACAAACCAAACGACGGCTGGCGGCCTGTCGGGCCACTACGCGCTCGCCGGCAGTCTTGATGCATCCGGCACCACCTACACCGACGCGCTGGTGGCGGGCGGCTTCGTGTCTCCGTTCAGCGGCACGTTCGAGGGGCTGGGTCACACCATCACCGGGCTGACGGTGAACAAGAGCGGCGACGTTGCCGGACTGTTCGGGTGGGTCGCTGGCGGCACGGTGCGCGACATCGGCTTGATCGGCGGCTCCGTCAGTGGCGGCGAATACGTCGGCGGCCTAGTCGGCGATACCTCCGCCAACAGTACGGTCATCCAAACGTACAACACCGGGGACGTCAGCGGCACCAACGAAGTCGGCGGTCTTGTGGGCACCAACAACGGCACGATCACAAAGGCCAATGCCACCGGGACCGTTCGGGGCTTGGTTAACCCTATTTACAACTACGACGACGTCGGCGGTCTCGTCGGCGAAAACGCGGGCACGATTACGCAAGCCTATGCTGCCGGCGACGTCATCGCCGCTAACGGCGCCTCGAACGTCGGCGGCCTCGTCGGCAACGCCTTCGGAGGCTCGATCGCCCAGTCCTATGCCACCGGGTCCGTCTCCGGCTCCAGCCGGGTCGGTGGCCTCGTTGGCTGGAACGACAGCGGCGCGATCACGCAGTCCTACGCCACTGGGGCAGTCAGTGGCACCCAAGAGGTCGGCGGCCTCGTCGGCTTCAACTTCAGCGGCACCATCACGCAGGCCTACGCGACTGGCGCCGTCGATGGCAGCGTCACCACCAGCGGAGTCTCTAACTTCTACGCTGGTGGTTTAGTCGGCATGAACCAGAGTGGCTCGATCACACAAGCCTATGCCACGGGCGCCGTGATCGGCGTCGCCGCTGTCGGCGGCCTCGCCGGCGGCAACATCGGCGGCACAATCACCAGTGGCTATTACGACCCGGGCACTACCGGTCGGCCAAACGGGATTGGGGCCGGGTCCGGCAACGTTGTTGGCCTGACGACGGCCCAGTTCCAGAATGGTACCCTTCCCACCGGTTTCGACAGCTCGGTCTGGGCCACTGCCAACGGCCTCTATCCCTATCTCGGGAGTTTCTTCCCCAATGGCGTTGAGGCGATTAGCGGCACGGCCTTGAACAGCGATGGCAGCATCGCGAGCGGCGATCAGGTCGGGATTTATTCCGACGGCTCGCTGCTGACCGGCGGCACGGCCTCGGTGGGGGCCAATGGCTATTATTATGAGATTGTTGCGGCCGGGACGCTGCCCGCCAGCAACGCCACGCTCGGCGAGACGCTGACCGTTGCGGGCCCCGCCGGGGCCAACACAGCCAGCGGCCTTGCCTATACCGATGCCGCCGACGCCAGCGGCAGCATTTTCGGCCTCGGCACGCTCAGCGACGGGCAGGACAGGCAAACCACGGCCGCGACGAGCTACAGCGCGCTGCAGGCCGATCTCGGCCAAACCTTTGGGGCGAGCACGTTTGCCGGCCTGCGCACCTCATTCAGCGCGGTCCCGACCAGCATCACGGCTACGGGCGCGGGCTTTACGCTGGATCAGGCGGTGAACGCCAGCGCGGCCTTCAACCTTTGGGCGGCCGGCGACCTCACCATTGCCGCAACTGGCGGGGTAACCTCCAGCGCCAGCGGCGATGCGATCGTGCTGGCGACGGACAGCAGTTTCATCAACGATGCCGGCGCCGACGCGGTGCAGGCCACGAATGCCGGCGGCCGCTGGCTGATCTATTCGAACGACCCGGCCAACGACACAACCGGTGGCCTGACCTATGCGTTCAAGCAGTACAACGCCACATACGGCACAACGCCAGTCGCGCAGACTTCGGGGAACGGGCTCCTCTACACACTCGCGCCGGTGCTTACGGTCGGCCTGACCGGCCCGGTGCAGAAGAACTATGACGGCAACACCAGCGCGGCACTGGCGCCGTCGAACTATGCCGTGGCCGGTGCGGTCGACGGGGACACGGTGGTGTTCTACGAACCCGCGAGCGGGACCTACGGCACCAGCAATCCCGGCATTGGGAAAACCGTCACCGTATCCGGCATCACCTTCGGTGGCGCCACCAACGGGGCGGCGACCGTCTATGGCTATCAACTCGCCTCGACCTCCGCATCGGCCAGCATCGGCACCATCATCGCGCCGGCCTCCCCACCCTCGCAACGGGGGAGCATCCAGGTGCATTACCAGCCGGTCAGCGACATTTTCGCCGCTTTCGGACTGACCGACCTCACGTTCGGCGACCCCGGCGATCCGAACGATCCGACGCTCGTCATCAGCGATCCGAGCTTCGGCGACTCGCCTGATAATCCGTCGCCAGACGATCCGCGCCGTCACCCGAAACCCAAATCCGGCCATTGAGAACCGCGGGCCCGTGAATAAAAAAGGAGCGCCCTTTTGGTGGCGCTCCTCACAGCATCGTCGGTTGGTCACGCTTAGATTCGGCCGGCCGGGCTTATCCGGTGAGGCCCAGCGAGACCAGGTCGACCTCATCCTCGGCGGCGGTCGCCGGGCGGGGCACATTGTATTCCCGGTGATACCAGAGCATGGGATCGGCCGAGTTGGAGACGTCGGCCTCGACGATGGCCCCGGCAAAGAGCACATGCGTCTGCGTCTCAATCCGGCCGATGAGTTCACAGTCGATCGCGGTCGCGGCGCCAGCGAGCCGCGGGTTGCCGGAGGGCCAGCGGCCCCAGTCGCCCACGGCGAAGCGATCGACCTTGCCGAGCTTGCCGGCAAAGGCATCGCCGATCATCTGCTGCTTATCGGCCAACATCGAGACGGAAAACCCGCCCGCCTTGATGATTATGTCGGCGAGCGGAGCGGCAAGATCCACGGCAACGAGCACGGCCGGCGGCGTTGCCGACAGCGAGAACACGGACGTCGCGGTGCGGCCCAGCCGTTCGCCCCCGTGGGCCGCGGCAACGACGCTGACGGTTGAGGCCATGCGCGACATGACCTCGCCGAATTCACGGCGGCTCACCGGCGGCCGGCGCGGTTCATTCAGGGGCAGCATGGCAATTGGCGCCTGTTTTCCATTGTCGGTCACGATCCGATCCCCGGCTTTTCGGAGAACAGGGTGGCGAGCTTGTCCTTCACCCCCTCCATCGCTTTCGCGTTGGCGGGCGGCGTCCCCTTTTCGATGATGTTGGGCCACAGCATCGCATATTTGAGGTTGAAGGCGATCCACTTCTCACTCTCGGAATCGAGCGCGGACGTGATGGCTTCGGCCGGGCATTCAGGTTCGCACACGCCGCAGTCGATGCACTCGTCCGGGTGGATGACGAGCATGTTCTCGCCTTCGTAGAAGCAATCGACCGGGCACACGGTAACGCAGTCCATATGCTTGCAGGCGATGCACTGCTCGGTAACGACGTAGGTCATGGATCATTCCGAAAAGCCGGCGCCAAGGGCACCGGCTTTCCGGCCTTCTAGAGCGTTTTCAGGAAAAGTGGCTGCCACTTTTCCGGTTCGAAAGCGCAACACAACAAAGACTTGGAGATCGCTCAACGTCTCCTTGAAACGATGAGCGGCTCTGGATAGTGCGCAGAACTCAGGCGGACTGGAGCGCGGCCGCGGCGAGTTCGTAGTTGGCGAGCTTGTCGAGGAAATTGCCGACATAGTCCGGACGGCGATTGCGGAAGTCGAGGTAGTAGCTGTGCTCCCACACGTCCAGCCCGAGCAGCACCTTGCCCTCGTTGGTCGCGATCGGGTTCGAGCCGTTCGGCGTCTTGGTGACCTTGAGCTTGCCGTCGGTGCCGAGCACGAGCCAGGCCCAGCCCGAGCCGAACTGGCCGGTGGCCGCGGTCTTGAAGGCGGTCTTGAAGGCATCGACGCTACCGAAATCGGCCACGAGCTTGCTCTCCAGCGCACCCGGGATGCCGCCGCCATTGGCGCTAAGGGCATTCCAGAAATGAATGTGGTTCCAATGCTGGCCGGCATTGTTGAAGACCGGGGCGAGATCGGCCTTCCCGTTGGCGAAGAGGATGATGTCCTCGAGCGACTTGCCCTGAAGCGCCTCGTTCTTTTCGACGAAGCCGTTCAGGGCCGTGACGTACGCCTGGTGATGCTTGTCGTGGTGCAGTTCGAGGGTTTCCTGGCACATGCCGCGCGCGGCAAGCGCATCATAGGCGTAGGGCAGGGCGGGGAGGGTGAAGCTCATTTTCGTGTCCTGTTCTGCAATGCCGGCGACGCTTGATAAGGTCGCGCCGGTCTGCTAATTTTCCAAGCACTAGCTTTGAAAACTCTTTGGACGGATATGTCAAGCGAGCACTTGGAGAATTTGGAATGGTCGCCGCGGGGCCCCGGGGCGCGCATCCTGATGGCGCTCAAGATGCATGGCGAATTGTCGTCGGCGGCGCTTGGCGACATGCTCGGAACGACCGGCGAGGCGGCCCGGCAGCAATTGCTGCGGCTGGCCGAAGAAGGCCTGGTGGAACAGCGCACCGAGGCGAAGGGCGTAGGTCGGCCGGCGCGCCAATGGTGCCTTAGCGCCAAGGCGGAGGCGCGCTTTCCCGATACCCACGCCGCGCTGACCGTACAATTGCTGGAGCTGATCCGGACCGAACTGGGCGAGGCGGCGCTCGACAGCGTCATTGCTGCCCGCGAGCGGCTGACCGAGACGGCTTATGCCGAGGCCATCGAAGACAAGACGGAGCTCAAGGCGCGGGTTGCGACCCTCGCGCAATTGCGCGCCGAGGAAGGCTACATGGCCGAATGGTGGGAAGAGCAGGACGGTCGACTGGTGCTGGTCGAAAATCACTGCCCCATCTGTGCCGCCGCCACCAACTGCCAGGGGTTTTGTCGCGCCGAACTCGAGGTGTTCCAGTCCGTGCTCGGGCCGGAGGCGCACATTGAGCGCAGCGAGCATCTGCTTTCGGGCGGGCGGCGCTGTGCCTATGTGATCACCAACGCCGACTAGCGCGTTCCCCCACCTCACCAAGGACCCTCCAGAAATGACCGCAAGTGACCGCCCGCCCATCGGCACCCGTCTGCGCGCCAGCGGCCCGGTCGTACCCGAGGGCCTCGACGACACGCTGATCCGCGAAGTGGTGACCAGTTTCTACGCCAGCGCGCGCCTCGACCCCGTCATTGGACCGGTGTTCAACCGCGTGATCGCCGAGGCGGATTGGCCGCATCACCTGGACAAGATCGAAGCTTTCTGGTCGTCGATGCTGCTCGCCAGCGGACGGTATCAGGGGCGGCCGATGCCCAAGCACATTGCCATTGGGGACCTCGCCGATCGCCATTTCGAGCGCTGGCTGGCCCTCTTCCGGCAAACCGTCGAAGCCCTCTGCCCGCCGGAAATCGCGGCGGTTTTCGTCGAACGGGCCGAGCGGGTGGGCAATAGTTTCAGGCTCAGCGTCCTTTCACAGCGCGGCGAAGACATCATCCACCTCAAGCCGCTACGTGCCGGAACGCTGCCGGCAACCGAAGAGCAGTAGTCCAGTCAGGTGAAGAGGCGCCGGCAGCATAAGATGCAGTCGGCGCGCCTCTTCCGGTCAGCCCGCGATGGCCGCACCCGCGTCCATGACCCGGGCCGAGTAGACCAGCGCCGCGCCGGCATTGACCGCAATTGCGACCCCGAGCGCCTCGGCAATCTCTTCCTTGGTCGCGCCGAGCTTCTGGGCCTCGGTGGTGTGGACGACGATACAGCCGTCGCAGCGCAGGGTCACGGCGACCGCCAGCGCGATCAATTCCCGCTGCTTGGGGTCGAGAAAATTGGTCTTCTGACCCGCCATGGAGAGCGCCTGATAACCCTTTACGGTCTCGGGTACTGCCTTCGACAACTCACCGATGCGGCCGAACAGTTCGGTGCGATATTGCTTCCAATCCAACAAGACAGTCTTCCTTTCGCGCTGGCGCGGGCCCATTGCCAACGCCATTCAACGGCAGTATGACGCCCCGAGATGAGCCGTTGAATGCTCAAGAGGCGCAAGTTCTAGCGGAATCGTCTCATGGATGCCCTCAGTCGTCTGATCGAGCTATCGCGCTTGCGGCCCGTGCTCGACATCCGCTGTCAATTGGGAGGCCGGTTCCAGATCGATCATGAGCCCGCCCCGGCGGGGGCGATCCCATTCCATCTCGTCGTCGGTGGGAGTTGCCGGATCAGGACGGCAGCCGGGATGGAGGTCACGCTCCAATCCGGCGATTTCCTGCTCCTGCCGCGTGGCGACGCGCACGTGATCGTCGACACGGCCGCTGGCAGCGCCCCGGCTTCCGCAGAGATCATCCGGGGAGGCATGCTGCCGTTGCGCCGCAGCGGTGCGGGCGACCCCGACGTCGACCTGCTGTGCGGCCATTTTGAGTGCGCGCGCGGATCCTCGGAACTGCTAGTCGATACGCTGCCAAATCCCTTCCACGCTCCGCTGCGCGGATCTCATTCCGAAGAGACCCTGAAGACGCTCGTCGCTCTGCTTCGCCAGGAAACGGCGCTCGAGCAGCCGGGAGCCCTGGCGGTGGTCACCGCTCTTTGTCTCGTGCTTTTGGTCATGGCGCTGCGCACCCGAAATGGCTCGGCTTTGGCTGCGCCGGGGCTGCTGTCGCTTTTCGCCGATCAACGCTTGGCCAAATCAGTGCAGGCGATAGTCGCGGCGCCGGCGCGCGGGTGGACCATCGAGGCGCTGGCCGAGCTCGCCGCCATGTCGCGGGCAACCTACGCTCGCCACTTCAAGGGCTGCTCCGGCATGACCGTCGGCGCGTTCCTCACCGGATTGAGATTGGCACTGGCGAGCGATTTGCTGCTCAATACCGGCCGGCCCGTTGCAAGCCTTGCCGCCGAGGTCGGGTACGAATCCGAAGCGGCCTTCGGGAAGGCCTTTAAGGCGGGCAGGGGACTGACGCCCGGTGCGTTTCGCCGCCTGGCGAAATAGGCCCGGAACCGGGCCATTTCGGATGCCGAGGCCAACCGGCAGCGCCCGTTTGGGGCGTCGTAACATTCATCTGCTAGTCAGATAAATGTTATCACATTCTTTTACTTGGAGAAATGAAAGGCCTTCCCTAAGTGGTGCCTCGTCAATTCCGACAAGAGTCTCGAACACCCCGATAGATATTACGCACAGCCGGGTAGGCCGTGCGCCGTTCCAGCCGGACGCTATCGAGACTGACCCTCTCGAGAAAAGAAAACAGGAGATTGCGTTGAAAAATCAAACAACGCTGGCGTCTACGGCCCCGATCGGCGGCTTCGTACTCAGGATCGTGCTGGTCGCGTTCTGGGTGGTCCACTGGTGGTTCAAGGTTGGCTTTCACGGCATGCCGGCCACCGAGGCGTTTTTCACCAGCCTGGGTTTGCCCACCTGGCTGGCCTGGTTCGACATCTCCTATGAGGTCGTGATCGCCGCCATGCTGCTGACCGGCACCTTCACCTGGTTCGCCGTGATCACCAGCCTCCCCATCCTGATCGCGTCGATGATCATCTATGGCCATCAGGGCTTCTACTTCCCCACGGGCGGCATCGAGTTGCCGATCCTCTGGGCGCTGATGCAGATCGTGCTGGGCCTGATCGGCCCCGGCGCCTATGCGCTGAAGCTGCCGGAATGGACCAACTGGCCGATGCGGTGGCTGGAACTGCGCTCCTGAGCGTAGCGAACGGCAAAATCCTGGCAGGGCCTGGGTCACACGACCTAGGCCCTGCCTCCCCATCCCGTGCTGATCATAAAAGCGACCGGCAGGGTCACACCTTCGGGACTGCACGCTCCAGTTGCCGCCGGATCATCTGCTTGAACAGCAGGGCTGGCGGGTTGGAGGGAAGGTTTCCGGTAGATCTCGCCTCGAACATCGCGAGTTCCCATTCCGGCAGGCCGCCTGGCGCGCGCGCCGGAATGATCGCGAGTTGCCGCAACTGACGACCGGTCAGTGTGGCGGCAGGAACTGCGGCAAGGCCGAAGCCGCGGGCGACGAACTGGAACAGCAGCTCGAAATTTTCGACCTCGAACGCCGTCGAACGAGAGACGCCCTCGATGGCGAAAATCTGGTCGACGAGCAACCGGGTGCCCCAGCGGACGGAAAAGTCGACGAAGGGCTCCTCGACGACGTCTCCAAGCAGAACGCTCCCTTGTGCCGCGAGCCTGTGTTGGGCGGCCAGGGCGATGACGATGGGCGAGGAGAACAGCATTTCCATCGTGAGGCCGGAGCGCATGGCGCCCGCCTTTGGCATAAAGGCAAGGTCGAGTTCACCCTCTCGCAGCGCTTGCCCCAGGTTT
This sequence comes from Devosiaceae bacterium, assembly GCA_035493835.1. Classification (GTDB taxonomy): domain Bacteria; phylum Pseudomonadota; class Alphaproteobacteria; order Rhizobiales; family Devosiaceae; genus DASZTU01. Next base: position 13,438 of record DATJHO010000156.1, on the reverse strand, counting down.
TCGAGGTAGTCCTCGCGCACCGCGATCTCGACAGCGGGATGAAGGGTGCGAAAGTCCTGCAGGAGCTGGGGCAGATCGAGGAACGGGCCAAGGCTTTGAATGGTCCCGATCGCCAGACGTCCCCGTAGCCCTCCCTGGATTTCCGCGATAGCCCGGCGTGCATTCTCGACTGAGGCAAGAATATGGCGCGCCTCCGGCAGGAATGCGCGGCCGGCTTCGCTCAGTTCGACACGGCGGGTATTCCGGACGAAAAGCGTCGCACCAAGCTCCTCCTCGAGATTGCGTATCGATGTCGAAAGGCCCGACTGCACGATGTTGACGCGCTGGGCGGCGCGGGTGAAATGTCGCTCTTCAGCCGCGACGACGAAAAGCTCGATCTGCCGAACTTCCATGTTACACCCGTGTCATCCGATCAAGAGATAAGTGATATCACATTATTTTGTTGGAGAGAATGATTGCCGTTGCCTATGTGTGGCTCATCGTAAACTAGGCAATCGCATGAACCAAATCGACCCAGGTGCTCTCCACCACGCTTCGACGTCGCACCACTCTCCAGCCCACCCGCGCAGTCTCCGCAATCTGCTGCTCCGGCATCCGGCCTGGACCGTAGCCGGCGTGCTGCTGCTGGGGCTGAACATGCGCCCTGCCTTGACCAGTATCGCCCCGTTCCTCGGCGTCATTCGAACCGATCTCGGCATGCCGGGGTACGCTGCGAGCCTGCTGACGACTACCCCGGTGGTGTGCCTGGGGCTGTTCGCGCCTTTGGCGCCGCGGCTGTCGCGGAACTTCGGCACTGAGGCGGTGCTGCTCGCGTGCCTGCTGGGGATCGCGGTAGGTGTCCTCACCCGCAGCTTTGGCCTCGTCCCGCTGTTTATCGGCACGATCATCATTGGCGCTTCGATGAGCATATTGGGGGTGCTGAGCCCCGTGGTCATCAAGCGCGACTTCCAGCGTCGGGCCGGAACGATGATGGGGCTTTATGCCATGCTCATCAGCCTTGGCGCCGCCCTTTCCACCGCGAGCGCCGCGCCACTGCGGCAAAGCGTGGGCGGGAGCTGGCGCATGGCGCTGCTGGCCTGGGCGCTTCCGGCCCTTGTCGCGGCGGTCGTATTCATTCCGCAGCTGTTTCGAACCAACCAGGCGAACGGCACGGCACGCAGCCATGCGGCGGGAGTCATGCGCGATCCGCTCGCCTGGCAGGTGACCGGCTTTTTCGCGCTCGTGGCGGCGCTGGCCTATGCGGTCTTCAGTTGGGGTCCGAGCATGCTGCAGGGGCGCGGGCTGGATCCGACCAGTAGCGGGCTCATCATGTCCTTGTCCTACATCGCGCAGATGGTCACAGGCCTCGCCACCCCGATCATTGCCGGCAAGCTGCGCGATCAGCGATTGCTTGCCGTCTTGATGGTGCTGCTCACCGGCGCCGGCTTGCTCGGTTTCATCTTTGCGCCCGTATGGTCGCTCGTCTTCTTCGCCATCGTGCTCGGGCTCGGGCAGGGTGGTGGCTTTGGCCTGGCCTTGTCGCTGATCATGCTGCGCTCGGCCAATCCCCACGTCGCAGCCCAGCTGTCCGGCCTCACCCAGAGCGTCGGCTATATCGTGGGCGGCCTGATCGGGCCGCTGGCGGTTGGGATGATTCACGATTGGTCCGGCGGCTGGGCCGCCGTTTCAGTTTTCTATGTCCTCGTAGGTATCGTCACCCTCGTGTTGGGGCTTGGCGCTGGCCGCGCAAGGACCGTTGCAGCAGGAGCTAACAAATGACCCCAAAATTCATCGCCCGCATCCTCGGATCGGCTTGGCTCTGGCACCTGTCGCGACTGCTGATCACATTCATGTACTGGTATGCGGGCCTGGGGTTCGCGATGAACTTCACCGGTACCGAGGCAATCATGGCCTCGCTCGGCATCCAGCCGGTGTGGCTCGTCTCACTGCTCACCATCGCCGTCGAACTGATCGGCTCTATCCTGATCCTCTCCGATCGTGCCGTGTGGTTGGGTGCCGGTATGCTGGGGGTTTTCACCCTGCTGACGATTCCACTAACGCACCACTTCTGGACCATGAGCGGGCCTGAGGCCGCGCAGGCGATGATCGAGTCGGAGGAGCACGTCACCGTCCTCGGTGGCCTGGTTGGGATTGCCATTCTCAGCTATGTCCGGCAGCAGCTTCGCGCCGCCAAGAACGGCAAATAAGCGCCGTCAAGACTGGGCCTTACGCTATCGTCCTGCCCTCTTCGCCTTCGGGAAAGAAGCAGGCGACGGCCTGGGCCCCACCGCGAGAGCGCAGGTCTGGCGGCCGCTGCCGGCAGACCTCCTCGGCACGGAAGCAGCGGGAAGAAAAGCTGCACCCCTCGGGCGGCCTGCTGGGATCCGGCGGTTCGCCCTCGAGCACGATCCGGCGCTTGGCCGAGCGCTGGGACGGGTTTGCCGACGGGACGGCCGATAGTAGCGCCTCGGTGTAGGGATGCGAGGGGGCGCGGAACAGTTGTTCGCGGCTTCCGGTCTCGATGATCTTGCCCAGATACATCACGGCGATGCGGTCGGCCATGTAACGGACAACCGACAAATCGTGCGAGATGAACAGGTAGGACAGCCCGAACTGCCGCTGCAGCCGCTTGAGCAGGTTCAGCACCTGGCCCTGGATCGAAACATCGAGGGCCGAAACCGGCTCGTCCAGCACGATGAGTTTTGGATTGAGCGCCAGTGCCCGGGCGATGCCGATCCGCTGGCGCTGGCCGCCCGAAAACTGCGCCGGGGTCCGCTCGGCCTGCTCCGGACTGAGGCCGACATGCGCCAAGAGTTCATGGACGCGCGATCGCAGCGCCTCGCCCCGCGCCAGCTTGTGGATGATGAGGGGCTCGGCGACGATATCGAACACGCGCATGCGCCGGTTCAGCGACGAATAGGGGTCCTGGAAAACAATCTGCACTTCCCGTGACAATTGCGGACGCCGCTGGTGAGAGACGCCGGCGATATCCTCTCCCGCCCAGATGATTTCTCCCGCCGTTGGTTTTGCGAGGCCGAGCAGCATGGAGCCCACCGTGGATTTGCCGCAGCCGGATTCGCCCACGAGGCCCAGCGTCTCGCCACGGGCTATCTCGAAATCGACGCCATCGACGGCGCGCACCGTCCCTCGCACCTTCTGCAGCACCCCATGGCGGGTCGGGAAATGCTTCTTCAGCCCCCGCACCGAAAGCAGCACATCGGCGGCTAGAGCCGGGGAGCTCGTTTCGTCCGCATGCGTCATGCCGAGACCTCCGCTGGTGAAAAGAGCTGTTCGGTCATTTCGGCCGCGAAGTGGCAGGCGCTCAAGTGCCCGGGCGCGATTTCGACGGCGGCGGGGGCCGTGCTCCTGCATATCGGCCGCGCGAGACCGCAGCGCGGCTGGAACGGGCAGCCGGCGGGGAGGCTGGCAAAATCGGGTGGCTCGCCCTCGATCGTCTTGAGCTCGGCTTCGGGCGCACCATCCATCGCGGGAATGCTCGCGAGGAGCGCGCGGGTGTAGGGATGGCGCGGTTGGCTGAACACGTCTTCCACCCTGCCGGCCTCGACGATCCGGCCGGCGTAGAAGACGAGGACACGATCCGCGTTCTCTGCCACCAGCCCCATATTGTGGGTGACGAGCAGCAGGGCGGCGCCGGTCTTGTGGCAGGCCGCCTGCATGGCCTCCATCACCTGGGCCTGCACCGTCACGTCGAGTGCGGTGGTTGGCTCGTCCGCAACGATCAGGCGGGGATTATTGGCCAGCGCCATGGCGATGAGCACGCGCTGGCGCATGCCGCCTGAGATCTGATGCGGATAGGCGCTGAGCCGGTCGCGCGGAGCGGGCACGCCCACCAGCGACAAAAGCTCGACAGCTCGATCGCGCATAAAAGCCTTCGATTGCCGCGGCTGGTGCGCTACCACGCATTCGATGATCTGCTCGCCGATGGTCAGCACCGGGTTGAGCGAGGTCATCGGGTCCTGGAAGACCATGGCGATGCGATCGCCGCGCAGCTTTTGTTTCTCGCGCGTGGAAAGGGCGGCGGTGTCAGTCCCCTCGAAGAGAATTTGCCCGCTTCTGATTTTCACGGGCGGCTCTGCCAACGACAGCAGGGACAAGGCCAGCAGGGTCTTGCCCGAACCGGATTCGCCGACGACGCAGACCGTCTCACCCGGCCAAACATCGAAGCTCACCCCCGAGACGACCGGATGCGCCGCGCCCTGCCGCGTGAGTTCGACGACGAGATCCCGCACCGCCAGAAGCGGTTTTTCCTGAACGTTACTTTCCGCTGCCATCGCTTACCCCTTCGGCCCGGTTGGGTTGAGGACTCGCTGCAGTGCGTCGGTGAAGAGGTTCAGCCCCAGCACCAGCACGAACAGCATCAACCCGGGCGCCAGCGCATAGAACGGGGAGGTCGAAAGATAGTCGCGGCCATTGCTCAGCATCGAGCCCCAGGAGGCGGTCGGGGCCTGGACGCCGAGCCCGAGGAACGACAACGCCGCCTCGATCAACACGGCCTGGCCCACGGCGGCGGACAGCTGGGTAATCACCACGCTGATGGTGTTGGGCAGGATGTGCCGCACCAAAATGCGCAGCGTGCTGGCGCCCTGGACGATCGAGGCCCGCACATAGTCGAGCTCCTTCTCCTTCAGCACCGCCGAGCGCATCAGGCGGGCGAAAACCGGAACGTTCAGCACCGCGATGGCGATGCAGACCTGCAGCAGGCCGGACCCGAGCACCGCCACCACGACGATGCCAAGCAGAATGCCGGGCATGGCGAGGAGGAGATCACAGACCGGCATGATGATCGTATCGGCTAGCCGCTGGAACATCCCGGCGAGCATGCCGAGCACGATGCCGATCATGGCGCCGGCCGCAACGCTGAGAAAGCCCGCGGTAATCGAAACCCTCGTGCCGAACAGCACGCGGCTCAGAATGTCGCGCGACAGCTCATCGGTGCCGAGCAGATGCCCGGCAACGCCCGCCGGCGAGAGCTGCAGGTCATCGAATTGCTGGTTTGGATCGAAGGGCGCAATCCAGGGCGCGGCAATGGCCACCGCCAGCATTGCTGCGATCAGCACCACCGCGACGACGCCGCCCGGCCGGCCGAGGAACTGGCTCAGCGCGCTGGAACGCCGAGGCGCACGGAGCGGCAGGTTTTGCGCGGCGATTTCGGGTTGCATGGTCATTCGGCGACGCTCCCGCCAACACGGATGCGCGGATCAATGAGGGCGTAGAGGAGATCCACGACCAGATTGAGCAGAAGGAAGAAAAAGACGAGCAGGACGAGGATTGCCTGCACCACCCCATAGTCGCGATTGGAGATCGACTGGACGAGCAGGCGCCCCACGCCCGGCCAGGCGAACACGGATTCGATCACCACCGCGCCCCCGAGCATGCGGCCGAGCATGATCCCGGTAATGGTAACGATCGGCACCAGCGCGTTGCGCAGCACATGTCGGCGCAGCACCCGGAACGGGCTGATGCCCTTCGCCCGGGCGGTGCGAACATAGTCTTCGCCGAGCGTTTCCAGCACGGCGCTACGGGTGAAGCGGGCGAGAACGGCCGCCCCGTGCAGCGCGAGGGTAAAACTCGGCAGGATCAGGGACAGCAGGAACTGCACCGGATCATCGGTCGGGCTGATGAGGCCTCCGGGCGGCAGCCAGTTGAGCGTCACGGCAAACAGCAGAATGGCGACGATGCCAAACCAGAAATCGGGCGTGGCGATCGCCGCAGCCGTGGCGGTGGAAACGATCAAATCGCCCAGTTTGCCACCCCTGACTGCGGCATAAAGGCCTGCCGGCAGGCCGATCAGGATCGCCAGAACCAGCGCGCAGACGGCGAGCAGCAGCGAATTCGGGATGCGGCTGAAGATCAGTGCCGCGTTATCGGTGTGGTAGATATAGGATGTGCCGAAATCGCCCCGCACGAAATGGCTGATCCAGGCCAGGTATTGCACCGGCAGCGGCCGATCGAGCCCATATTCGGCGCGGACGGCGGCAACGACATCGGGCGTGGCGTCCGGGCCAGCAATGGCATCCGCGGCATCGCCCGGCATGGCGCGTACGACTGCGAACATCAGTATGCTCGACAGCACCAGGATCGGGATCCACTGCAGGATGCGGCGAATGATGTAGGAGGCCATTGGTATGCTCCGGCGGGGAGGGCCAGCGGGCCGGCCCTCGGGCGCGGGTTTAGTTCAGGACGGCACCGTCGAAATTGGGAGCGCCGTCCAGCGAGAACGCGACACCGCTGAGCTTGGGCGAGGAGGCCCAGCGGATGGGATTGGTGGCGAGGGGCAGCACCCAATTGTCCGACAGCATGAACTGGTCGATGCGCTTCCAGGCCGCCGCGGTTTCGGGCGTATCGGTCGGGCTGTTCACCACCAGGTTGACGTCGTCCTCATAGCTCTGGGACTTGACCCCCATGACGTTCCCCTTGGCCCAGAACACCACCGCCGACATCAGCAGCGCCTGCGCGCTGCGGCTCGCCCTTCCGTAGGAATGGGAGGTCAGCTGGAACTGGCTCTTGCGGAACTGCGCAACGAACGCGGTGCCCGCAAGATCGGTGATCCTGGCATTGAGCCCGATCTGGGCGAGCGAGGACTGCATCACCTGCGCCAGCGTGCCGATTTCGGGGGCGGACTGCCCGGAGCTCAGAATTTCAACCGTTGCCCCGGTTGCCCCGGCCTTCGCGATCAGCGCCTTGGCCTGTGCGGGGTCGTAGGGGCAGGAATCTTCGAGGCCTGCCGAGTCGGCCTTGTCGAGCTCGGTCCATGGCAGGCATTTCACGATCGAACCGGGGCCGCCGATCTCGGCGGCGATGCGCTTGCGGTCGAGCGCGAGGCTCACCGCCTTGCGGACTTCCGGCTTGTCGAAGGGTGGCTTGTCGACATTGATACCGACATCGAAGCCGAGAGCGTCGGCCGAGGCGATGCCGGTCTTGAACCGGGAGCCGGCCAGCTGGGCTGCATTTTCGCGCGTGATCGTGGGCAAGAAGTCGACGGCGCCGGCGCGCAGCTGGGCAAGCGCCGACTGGGCATCGGGCAGCTCCTTGATCTCAACCCGCTTGATCGCCGGCTTCTGGCCCCAGTATTTGTCGTAGAGCACGAACTCTGCGCTCTGCCCCGGGTCGAACGAGACGAGCTTATAGGGCCCCGTGCCATTGCCGCTGGTGAAAATGTCCTTGGGATGCTGGGAATCGATGACGTAGAGCAGGTCGAGCAGATCGTAGATGACGCGCTGCGAACCGTTCACATGCAGCACGACGGTATCGTCATTGGGCGTATCGACCTGCTGGATCAGCTTGGTGAAGGGCAGGATATTCGCCCCGACCGCGGGCGTGCCCGCATATTCAAGGCTATAGGCCACATCCTTGGAGGTCATCTTGCGGCCATCGTGGAAGGTAACGCCATCGACAAGGTTGAGCGTCAGCGTCCTGCCGTCGGGCGAAAAACTCCAGGATTTGGCCAGCTCCGGATGTGGCGTGCCACCGGCGTCGAGATAGATCAGCGAGTTATAGAGGAGGTTCGTCGTCACCCCCGTTCCGGTATTGAGCCGGGTCGGGTCGAACGAGGAAAGATCCGCCTGCAGGCCGATCCGCAACAAATCGCTGGCCGCCAGCGTGATTGATGGGGTGGCCGCAAAGCCGAGAGCCACCGCGCATCCCGCAACAAGCAGGCCGCGCTTCAGCGTACGCGATAAGGACATGGTACGAGCCTCTGTCTAAATTTTGATGTTCAGGCGGTTTGGTGCTGGGACATGGCGGCAAGCTCGAAGGCCTGCGGCGCAAGCGAGACGCCATGGCCGTGCCGGCCGGCGGCAAGCTCGACCACCCCGCCCTTGCTGGCGGGAAGCGTCGTGCCGACGAGGCTTTCGAACAGCGGGGTCTCATCGAACTGGTGTTCGAGCAGGTCGATTTCGCCAACCGCAGCACAGATTTCGAGGCTCGCCGCGTGCGAGACCGGTCCCGTGGGATTGTGTGGCGAGAAGGCAACGCCTGCCCGGCGCTGCGCCTGGGCCATGCGCAGCATCTCCTCGAGGCCGCCCACATATTTTACGTCGGGCATGATCACGTCGTAGGCGCCCGCCTCGAGCAGCTGCGTCAACTCCTCCCTGCCGACAATGTGTTCGCCGCCGGCCAGCAGCATTCCCCTGGCGTGCGCCCGGCCGCGGAGGCGCGCGATAGCCGGCAAGAACTCGCTGTCCTCGGATATCGGGCACTCGAACCAGTGCAGCCCGAATTGGGCGCAGGCATCGATCGCCTCGACGGCCTTGGCCTCGGTAAAGCGCCAATGGCAATCGACCATCAACCGCGCGGCCGGCCCGATGGCGTCGCGCGTCGCCGCGATGCGGGCGAGGCCCTTGTGCAGCGCGGCCGTAAATCCGGCCTCGGCGCACACCGCCGGCGTCACATCATCGAACGGCGCGATCTTGAAGGCGCTATAGCCCGCATCGATCGCCACACGGGCGCTGTCGGCAAACCCCGTTGGCGTGCGGTCGCCAGTGCGCCGATTGATGTTGGCGTAGAGCGCGACACTGCGCCGCCGCTCGCCGCCCAGATAGGTGGCGAGCGACACCCGCTGGCGTCGCGCCAATAGATCGTGCAGCGCCAGGTTGAGAGCCGAAACCGCGGCGCCCTCGATGATGTTCCGGGGCCTGGCCAGTCCGGCCAAGCCAGCCTCGGGCGTGCCGCCGAGCAGCCCGTCGGCGATGCGGCGCGTCAACGCGACGACGGCGGCACTGTCTTTGCCGTAGGTCGCCTCGCCGGCGCCCTTGGCGCCATCTGCGTCGGTCAGCTCGACAAAGATCCAGCAGGTGCGCGGCGTCACATCGACCGCGAGCACTGCTGCGTTGGACAAAAGAACCATTATCACCCAAGCCAAAATTCGTGAGTACCGTGCAGCGAATGTGCCGTCGCCGCCGGAGGCATGGGACCATCCTTGTGTCGACTAAATCAATAGAGATTAGAGAGTTGATCGAAAAAGAAGAAGAATTTGATCACACGAGACGCAGCGGCATAATCCTGCAGGCCACAAGCGGCTGCAGGGCAGAATGGGTTTCCGCCAGCCCGCATATTTGGAGAACAACGCCACCGGCGCTTGCCATTCGAAGTTTGATGTCTCTGGAAAGTGCCGCTGCCGGCCCATTCAGGGGGCCAAAGGACATTATTAAGCCCGGGGCACCACAATGACGGACCAAGTCGGCGATCTTGGGTCGCGCCATGAGTGAGTCTCAATAATGTCGTCCAAAGTCCTGCGCAGGTTTTCCAGTATCAAGCTGACGGCTGCCATTTCGGTGCTTGTCGTTGCCGCGGTCCTGCTCTCGATCGGTGCGGTGCTCGTCGCCAGCTACATCAACCTTAGGGCAGACGCCGGCGAGAATGCCCAGCGACAGTTGGAAGACGCCACGCGCGCCGCTTCGTCGGTGCTCGAGGCCCGTCTTGTCGGCACGAAAGCGGTCTGGGGCGCGGACGGGCAGATTTCGGCCCTCGTGTTGAACGGCATGCCCGATCTTGCCGATCAGGCCGTGATCGATAGCATCGGTCAGGTCACCGGCACCGCGGCAACCCTTTTCGCCTACAATGGGCAAAGCGGGGATTTCGTCCGAAAGAGCACGACCATTCTCCTTGCCAACGGGCAGAGGGCGGTCGATACGCCGCTGGCGAGGCCCAGCGCCGCCTATGACGCCATGCGGGCGGGCGCGCCCTTTGTGGGCGACGCGCTCATTTTGGGTACCCCCTATTACACGCGCTACCAGCCGATTTTCGACCCGCACGGCGCGGTCGTCGGCATCCTGTTTGTCGGCATCGAAAAGCAGCGTATCGATGCTGCCGTCGACGAGAATGTCCGGCTGCTGCTGCTGGTGGGCCTTGTCGCCCTGATCGTGATCGGCGGCCTGGCGTTATTAGTTGCCCGCATGCTGGTGCGGCCCGTGTCGCAATTGTCGGGGGTCATGGCCCAGATCGCTGGCGGGGACCTGGCAATCGGCGTTCCCTATGTGGATCGTAACAACGAGATCGGTGCCATGGCCAAGGCCGTGGAAGTGTTTCGCGACAACAGCGCCCGCATCGCGCAGATGACTGAGCATGAAGCGGCCAATCTCATCCGCGGTCAGTCGGAGCGGACGCGCATGATGGCCGACCTGCAAAAAGCCTTCGGCGGCGTCGTCGATGCGGCCGTTGCCGGCGATTTCAGCCGCCGCGTCAATGCCTCGTTTCCCGATGCCGAGCTCAATGCGCTGGCCGGCAGCGTCAATACCCTCGTCGAGACGGTGGATCGCGGCCTGGCAGAAACCGGCGGCGTGCTCTCCGCGCTGGCCAATACCAACCTTACCATGCGCGTCAACGGCCGATATGAAGGCTCGTTCGCCAAGCTCAAGGCCGACACCAACGCGGTGGCCGACAAGCTTTCGGAGATCGTCGGCCAGCTGAAGGCAACGTCGGGGTCGCTCAAGATGGCGACCGGCGAAATCCTTTCTGGCGCCAACGACCTTTCCGAGCGCACCACCAAACAGGCGGCGGCTATCGAGGAAACCAGCGCAGCGGTGGAACAATTGGCCAATGCGAATGCCGACAATGCCCGCAAGGCCGAGGACGCGGCGCTCAGGACGCAATCGGCATCGCGACTGGCCGAAAGCGGCGGCGAAGTGATGGGGCAGGCGACTTTGGCCATGGGGCGCATCACCACCTCTTCGGCCAAAATCTCCAACGTCATCGGCATGATCGACGATATTGCCTTCCAGACGAACCTTTTGGCCTTGAACGCGTCCGTGGAGGCTGCGCGGGCAGGGGAGGCTGGCAAGGGCTTTGCGGTTGTCGCCATCGAGGTGCGGCGGCTGGCGCAATCGGCGGCGCAGGCCTCCTCGGAGGTAAAAGTGCTGATCGAGCAAAGCGCCCACGAAGTGTCGGGTGGCTCAAAACTGCTGGCCGATGCGGCGGGCAAGCTGGCAAACCTTTTGCAATCGGTGGAAGAGAACGCGGTGCTGATGGGCGACATTTCGCTGGCGAGTCGGGAACAGTCGTCCTCGATCCAGGAGGTCACCGCCGCCATCCGCCAGATGGACGAAATGACGCAACACAATGCGGCGCTGGTGGAAGAGATCAACGCGGCGATCGAGCAGACCGAGGGGCAGGCCTCCGACCTCGACCGGATCGTCGACGTGTTCGCGCTGGAGGAGGGCGGGCGCGCGACCCCGGTGCCGCTGGCCGAGCCGGCGGGCGGCATCAAGGCGCTCGAGCAAAAGGCCAAGCAGGCGGCCAGGTCCTATCTCAGCCGCGGCAACGCCGCCATCAAGGAAGACTGGTCCGAGTTTTAGGCGTGTCGTTTCGCAATTGCTGCCTGAAAGCGGCTGTTTCCAATTTCATGGAACATCCGGCGCTCTAGCCGGCGAAACCGCCGCCTGACGCGAAACTCTGGTGCACCCAGTCGAGAAATACGCGTACGCGGGGCGAAAGCTGGCGGATGCGCGGATAGAGCGCGGAGACGGTCAGGCGTGGCGGCGGTGAGGCCGGCAGAAGCTCGACCAACTCTCCCGCTTCCAGGGCGGCGGCAAACCGATAACGCGGCGCCTGCACGATGCCGAGGCCGACGCGCGCAGCCTCGGCATAAGTGTCCGACGAGTTGTTCGATCGGCAGGTCGCCATCAATCTCAAGGGCACCTTCAATGGTCTGCGCGAAGCGGGCAAGCGGTTGCGCAATGGGGGGCGCATCGTGAACCTGTCGACCACCGTGGTCGGCACGAAGCTTGAAACCTATGGCGTCTACGCTGCGACCAAGGCAGCGGTGGAAACCTTGACCGCGATCGTCGCCAAGGAAATGCGCGGCCGCTCGATCACCGTCAACGCCGTCGCTCCCGGGCCGACGGCCACTGATCTTTTCCTCGAAGGCAAGTCCGACGAGTTGGTCGAACGCCTCGCCAAGCAAAGCCCATTCGAACGTTTGGGCACCCCCGACGAGATCGCGGCCGTGGTGTCGCTGCTGGTCGGTCCGGATGGCGGCTGGATCAACGGTCAGGTCCTGCGTGCGAATGGCGGGCTGATCTGACGGGTGCCGGGGTCCTTACCGGCCGGCTTCAGTCGCCTGGCGCGCGTTGCAGGGTATCCCTCCGATGAGGACGGCGGCGTGCTCCGGCGACCAGGCGGCCGCCGCGTCTACGGGCTATTCTTGACCCGCGCCTTTGCCGCGTTGCGCCGGGCGGCGATGCGGCCGAGAGCGGCTTTGATCGAGTCCTCGTCGATGAACTCGGGGTCATAGTCGTCGAGGTATTCGACGGCCTCGGCATGGTCGGGATCGTCGGGGTCGTTTCGGGCCGCGAGCAGAGCATAGAAGCCGGGGATGCCGCCGCAGTCTTCCGGTGGTCCCGCCCGCTCACCGCCGATGTAGCGGGGGTAGGCCAGTTCTGGGTCACCGGCCCGGACATCGGTCACCATGAGCCGATGTTCCCAGTAGTCGCCGAAGTCGCTAGACGTAGTCGATGGCGGTCCGCTTCGTCTTGAGCACCTCGCGCAGCCGGACCTTGGTGGCCTGCTTGCGGGGCTCGGTGCCCCAGTCCTCGTCCATCGGCAGACCATATCGCCGACCGGCGATGGCGAACTCCCACAGGTGGTAGTCGAACCATCCGACCGTGGCCTGGACGATATCGTGCAGAACCTTGAGGGTGATCGAGGTTGGCACCTCGACCTGGCGCCAGATCGGCGGGTCGGTGTCCTTGAGCTCGATGCGCACCGTGGCGATCTCGCTGACGCTTGCCGCTGCGATTGATTCTTTGCTGGAGATGCTGGCCGGGCTCATGCCGCCACTCTGGCAGATGCTCCTTTCCAGTTCCACGGCAGAAACTTATCCGGCCGGTGGTCGTCTTGCCCCTGGCCAAGACCGGCACCGTGGTGTTGTCGCCATGCCGCCGCTCGGCCGCCAGCACATGGGCCCCGAGGCGTTCGTACAGCGGTTTCAATACCGCCGCGGCGGCACCAACCTGATCGGCCAGCGTCGACAGGCTCAGCGGCACGCCTTCCCGGGCGTAGCGCTCGACCTGCCGGTTGAGCGGCTGGTGCTGACCGAACTTTTCGAACAGCAGCATGGCCAACAGGCTCGGGCCGGCCCAGCCACGGGCGACCACATGGAAGGGCGCCGGCGGCTGGCCGATGCGCTCGCAGTCCCGCCAGGAGAGCGTCTCGCGCATATACTGGATCACCTTCCACCGGCGCGGGATCGACTCCAGCGTCTCGGTGATGGTCTCGCCCAGCTTGCTCAGCCTGGTGCCGCCGCAGCAGGGGCAACTGCTCGGTCCCGGCACGACGACACGCTCGCGCGGCAGGTGCTCGGGAAAAGGCTGGCGCGACGGTCGCTGCCGTTCGAACGCGGCCACCCGCGTCGCCTGGCGCGCGGCCATCTCGGCGGCGATCTCGTCCTCGGTGGCGGTGGCTTCCAGTTCCTCGAGCTGCAGCTCCAGCTGGTCGAGAAGCC
>DATJHO010000155.1:0-15035 GCA_035493835.1 Devosiaceae bacterium | reverse complement strand
CAACCCGGTCGTGATCGAAAGGTATCTGGGACGATGATTGATCCGTTGTTCACCGGGCCCTGCCTTCCTTCTCCCCTTGCGGGAGAAGGTGGCGCGGAGCGCCGGAAGAGGGGTGAGCCGCGCGCGCCAAGCTTGGGATCTACCCCTCACCCGCCCGTCGGGCACCCTCTCCCGCCAGGGGAGAGGGAAGACGGAGCTTGCCTCTCGCCATGACCTCCACCCTCTCCATCAAATCCGTCGACCTCTATTATGGCGCGGCCCAAGCCCTCTACGACGTCACGATCGAGGCCAAGCCCGGGCGCATCACAGCGGTGCTCGGCCGGAACGGCGTGGGCAAATCGTCGACGCTGCGGGCCGTCACCGGGATCAACAATGTCGCCTCTGGCGAGATCGCCTTCGACAACCAGGTGCTGAGAAAGGCGCCGCCCTACAAGCGCGCGCGGCTGGGCATCGGCTATGTGCCGCAAGGCCGCGAGATCTTTCCGCTGCTGACGGTCCGGGAGAACCTCGAGACCGGCTATGCTGGGCTGAAGCGCGGCGAGCGCAGCATTCCGCCCTACATTTTCGATCTCTTCCCGGTGCTGAAGTCGATGTTGGTGCGGCACGGCGGCGACCTCTCAGGCGGCCAGCAGCAGCAATTGGCGATCGGGCGAGCCCTCGTCACCCGACCGAAGGTCTTGGTGCTCGACGAGCCCACCGAGGGCATCCAGCCGTCGATCATCAAGGATATCGGCCGCGCGCTGAAATTCCTGCGCGACGAAAAGGGAATGACGATCCTCCTTGTCGAACAATATCTCGATTTTTGCCGGGAGATCGCCGACGATATCTACATCATGGATCGCGGCCAGATTCAGCATTTTGGGCCGGCCACCGACCTCGATCTACCAGCGGTGCGGCGGCACCTCCTAGTCTAGCAGCGGCCCCGGCCAGAAGCGATCATTCGCCGCCCTCGATCCGCGTCGCACCAATGTGCGCCTTCCACCGATCTCGCCCAAAGCCGCCATTCCGTTTTCGGCCATTTCCCGCCACTCCGGAGCCGGCCGGCCCAGCGGGATTGGGGAGAGCGGGTGAGGGCCGTTCCGCGCGCCCCGCATGTCACCAGTCCCGTAAAAAACGGTTCCGGTGAACTGGGGTTTTCGCCTGATATCGAAGGTGAGGCAGATTGATGCGCGCGATGAGTGCAAACTATGCACGCTTCTGACCAGGGTTCATAACCTGCCTTCCCGGCGCTGCACGAATATGGCTGATGATGATCAGGCGGCGCCGCCGCGGGTGAAGGACTCGTCCAGACGCCCGTCATTCACCGATCGTCAGCATCCAGACGCCCGCGAGTTGCAGCGGGAGCCCTGAGACGAGCATGACGAACCCTGACCATTGCTGGTCCTGAGCGGCGTGAGATTCCAGAGGCAGATGACGTCGATATGGGGACAGGCGGCAGTGATATCGCAACCGCGCTCTGGTGGATCGATGCGGCCATGGCCCTCGCCTGCGGCATTGGCGTGCCGCTGCTGATGTTCACCCGTCAGGAGCACTCAGTCGACAAGATGACCGCCGTCTGGCTGCTGCCGATCGTGGCGGCGGAAGTCACGGCCTCGAGCGCGGGTCCAGCTGGCCATCGAAAAGACTGGCGACGGCAAATTCTCGAGCTGACAATCGGCATGCCCTTCCGCCCGGCTATCGTGAAGGCCGGTGCCGACCACCTGCTCTTTGTCGTTCACCCGCGCGACAAGGATTGGTGCTGACGACAATCCGGCGTGGCGACTAGAGCCGTTCACCGTTTCGTGGAAACACTGAACGTTCTCTAACTCTTTGTTGTGTCGCGTTTCCGAAACGGAAAAGTGGTGGCCACTTTTCCTTGAAACGCGCTAAGGTCTTGAAGTGAGGGCCGATCTGCCCGCGGCCTGGGCCGGTCTGACCAATGGTGAGCAGGAAGCAGCCTGCGGCATCGCCGGCGCTAGCTTTTGCCATACTCCGCGAGCCTTGCCACACTCAATGTGTGTCGTAAATCTCCTGATACGACTTGATCGCGGCAATGGTCGCTTGCTTTTCGGTCTCGGTCGGGTGGTCCGGGTCGGCGGCCAGCGGCAGGGCGCCAAGCTTCATCAGGGCCGCCATCAGCAGCAGCCGCGCCTTCGTCGCCGTGAGATTGCTGCCGGCGATGGCAAAGGGGGAGGGATCGGCAAAACCTTCCGGGGCACCGCGGCCGACGCGCACGAAGGGAATGCCCATAAAGGTCGCGCGCAACGCCAGCACTTCCTTGGCATTCGAGGGGAGACGCCCATAGGGCACGAGACCCTCGGTGACAAAGCCCGAGAGTCGGCCGAGGCTCAGCTTGTGCTCGATGGCAGCCAGCATTTCGGGTACGTCGTCCGGGCCGGTCGAAAAATCCTCGTCGCTGAAGCTGCCTTCCTTGATGATCGAGACCGATGGGACCGCATCGGCGAGCAGCTTACCGGCGCCGTCCTTGATCGCGACATCGATCAGCAGGATCCTGCCGTCCACGCGCTTGGCGGCCTTGGCGGTTGTTGGCAGTTTGTGAATGTTCACGTCCGACAGATAAGTGTGCTTGTAGGCCGGCACATACATCAGGGCCAAATTGTCGGCGTGGCTGATCTGGCCGAGAATGCCGCCATGGCCGCCCGTCGCCACATAGCCGCCCGGACGGGCGTCGACCTTGGCCACTTCGCGGGCGGCGAAGAATTGCTGCTCCTGGATCACCACGGTGCCGCAGCGGTTCCTGCCCTCGCCATCTGCCCAGATCTTCGAGCGGATGAACGCGACGGAATCGACGATGTTCTTCGGCCCATCATTGCTGATCTGGCCCTGTGGGCGCTGCGCGGCATTGCCGCAAATCGGCAGGCTCGTGTCGATCAGGAGGTTGAACCAATAGGCGGCTTCCTCGACCTGCGGGCTGCCTTGCGTCCAGATCAGGCCGTCATATTTGCCGCTGTCGGCGATCGCCTGGGTGTCGTTGGTGATCTTCGCCAGCGTCGGCCGGGTCGGGGTGGCGGAGAGGTGATAGGGCTTGTAGCCGTAGAAATGGACGCCGCGCGTTTCGGCGGCAATATCGCCTCCGCCCTCATCGGCGCGCGAGCCGGAGGCAAGGCCATTGCGAAAACCGCCGGGCGGCAGCACGCGATAGAAATCGATGTCGGCCTGCTGCGAAATGGCGTTCACGGAACCGTCGGTGTTGATTGAAAGGCGGTCGATTTCCTCAAAACTGCGCGAGCCGTCCGGGAAAAATCCCTGGCGCGCCTTGCTGTCAGGGCCTCCGGGCTCGGCCATCTCGTCTTCCCACGGGCTGCCGTCCGCTTGCGTCGCCATGTAGGGCAGAGGGTAGAGCCCGTCCTCGGGCTTGAGCTCGATTTCGTAGACCGGCTTGTCGGCTTCAGACAATTGCTCGGTCCGGAAGACGCCATCGGCACCTATATAGCCATCCGGCTTGCCGTAAAGATGGGCAGAGT
The DNA here is from genome assembly GCA_035493835.1 of Devosiaceae bacterium. Lineage (GTDB taxonomy): Bacteria > Pseudomonadota > Alphaproteobacteria > Rhizobiales > Devosiaceae > DASZTU01. The sequence goes on along the minus strand of DATJHO010000155.1, from coordinate 11,571 downwards.
CGGCCTCGAGCGGATGAGCCGAGAACTGCTCGACATAGACCTTTGCCGGGGCAGCCAGACGCTGTGCGCGCAGCGCGTCGAACTTGGCGGGCGCACCCTCGGCATAGCCACGCGGAGGCAGGTTATGCTTGGCGCGAGCCTTGTTGGAGGTCACCAGAGGCGGCGTATTCTGGATGGTGGCAGTCGGGCCGGCAAGGTGGGCGATACGCACGCGAGGTTGCTTAGTCATGTCTAACTCCTCAAATGAATTCTATTTGCGCCTCACCCCTCATCCGGTCCTTCGGACCACCTTCTCCCTCAAGCGGAGAAGGAAGAGGGGGCTCCGCGGTGTCGCATTTCCCCTCTCCCCTTGCGGGAGAGGGGGCCGGAAGGCGAGTGAGGGGTGGGCCACCCACGCGGCGTCGCCTCAGGCCACCCTCACTGGTTCCCCCGAAAACCGCAGTGCGCCGTCGGCCAGTTGCACCTTGAAGCAGCGCGCCATGTGTCCGGCGGCGTCGACGATTTCCGGTGGATCGGCGTCAGCAAAGGCGGGCTCGCAAAACGGGCAGCGGGGCGCGAATGCGCAACCGTCGGGGAGCGCGCGGAGGTCCGGTGGGGTGCCGGAGATTGCCTCCAGCGGCCGGCCGCGGGGCTGGTCCTTGACGGTCGCGGCGAGCATCGCCCGGGTGTAAGGGTGCTGCGGGCTCTTCAGCACGTCACGCACGTCGCCGAACTCGACAATGCGGCCAGCATACATGACCGCCACCTTATCGGCGATCTGGGCGGCGACACCGAGGTCGTGGGTCACGAAGATCATCGACATGCCGAGCTCGCGCTGCAGCGTTCGCAGCAGCACCAGCACCTGGATTTGAACAGAGGCGTCGAGCGCGGTGGTGGGCTCGTCGGCGAGCAGCAGGCTCGGCCGGCAGGAGAGGGCGAGGGCGATCATGGCGCGCTGGCGGAGGCCCCCTGACAGTTCGTGCGGCAGCGCCTTGAGCCGGCGCTCAGGCGAGGGCACGCGCACCAGCTCCAGCAGTTCCAACGCCCGGGCCCAGGCGGCCTCCCGGGTCACGTGCTCATGGCGCCGCACCGTTTCGGCGATCTGTTCGCCGATGGTGTAGAGCGGATCCAGCGCCGTCATCGGTTCCTGAAAAATCATCGAGATCAGCGAGCCGCGCAGGTTGGACATCTCCTTGTCGGTGACGTTGGCAATGTCGTGCTCGCCGACCTGCATCTTGCCTTCGATCCGGGTGCGCTTCTTGGGGTGGAGCCTGAGCAGCGAGCGCATCATCACCGATTTGCCAGAGCCGGATTCCCCGATCACGGCCAGCACCTCGCCCTTGGCGAGGTCGAACGATATGCCGTTGACGGCTTTGACCGTTGCCTCGCGGCTCACGAACCGGACTGAAAGGTCGCGGACCGAGACGAACGTTTCGCTGGGGCCCCCACGGACTGTTTCGGCGCGGAGAGGGGTAAACTGGTTCATGATCACGCCTCGGGAATGGTCAGAATTGGAGTAGCCGCTCGCGCCAAGGCAGCCGGCGCGGCGGCGGACGCACGAGAATGCCCGGAGCCGGGATGTGTCATGTGACAGGCGGCAAGATGCCCCTCCGCCTTGCTGGCGAGAACGTTCTCCAGCGGCGGTGCCTTGGCCATGCAGATATCTTCCACGTAGGGGCAGCGCGTATGGAAGCGGCAGCCCGAGGGGGGATTGATCGGGTTGGGAGGGTCGCCCGCGAGCGGAGCGTTGTCGACGCGCGCGTCGGGGTCCATGCTCAGCCGGCACTCGAGCAACGCCATGGTATAGGGGTGCTGCGGATTGTCGTAGATGTCGTCGGCCGGGCCGATCTCGACGATCTGGCCGAGATACATCACCAGCACGCGGTCGGAGATGAAGCGCACGACGTGCAGGTCATGCGAGATGAAAATGTAGGTGAGGTTGAACTGCTCCTTGAGCTCGGCGAGCAGGTTTAGCACCTGCGCCTCGACCGATTTGTCCAGCGCCGACACCGCTTCGTCGAGGATCAGCAAACGCGGCCGGAGGGCTAGGGCGCGGGCGATGTTCACGCGCTGCTTCTGGCCACCGGAGAGTTCGTGCGGATAGCGCCCCCCGAAGCGCTCGGCCTTGAGGCCGACCCGCTCCAGCAGGTCGCCGGCAAGGGCTCGTGCCTCAGTCTTGGAGGCGCCGCGGACCCGGGGCCCGAAGGCGACGGATTCGAGGATCGGCAGCCGCGGGTTCAGCGAGGAGGCGCTGTCCTGGAACACCATCTGGATGCTGCGTCGGAGGTCCTGAAGGGAAGCGCCGTGCCGCTCGCCGACTTCATCGCCATCAAGCACCAACCGGCCCTCGTCGTGGGGCAGCAGGTGCATCAGCAGCCGTGCGAGGGTGGATTTGCCGCAGCCGGATTCACCGACCACGCCCAGCGTTTCGCCCTTGCGAACGTTAAAGGAGACATCGTCCACGGCTTTGACGGCCGCCACTGCCCGGTTGAGCACCCCGGAGTGGATGGGAAAGTGCTTCTTGAAGTTTTCGACGATCAGCAGCGGTTGTTCAGGACCGCCGCGGTCGCTGCCGTCGAATTCCGGCAGCGGGGAGCGGCTGGCGAGTTCGAGGGTCATTTGGGATCTCCGTGGTTCACGCTTTGACGTCCATCGCCTGGCGCAACCCGTCGCTGACGAGGTTGAAGGCGATGGAGGTGATGAGGATCGCGACGCCCGGCAGAGCGCAGACGAGCGGCTGGACATAGATCGACTGGCGCAGCGTCGAGAGCATCAGGCCCCAGTCGGGCGTTGGCGGCGACACGCCGAGGCCAAGGAAGGAAAGGCCGGATGCCAAGAGGATTGCCGCCGAAACCAGCGTCGAGGCATAGACCAGCACCGGCGAGACCACGTTGATCAGCACGTGCTTGAAGAGGATTACCGGGGTGGGAGCGCCGGTCGCGCGGGCAGCATCGACAAAATCCATGCTGCGGACTTGCGAAGTCGCGGTTTCCGCCACGCGGCAGAGGGGCGGGATCAAGACGATCGCCAGCGTGATGAGCTGGTTCGTCGTGCCGCCGCCCAGGCTGCCCGAAATGGCGACGGCCAGCAGCACCGAGGGGAAGGCGAAGAACACGTCCATGGTCCGCATGATCACCATGTTGACCCAGCCGCCATAATAGCCGGCGACGATGCCGAAGGCGCCGCCGATGAGCGTGGCGATGGCGACCGGCACGATGCCCATGGCGAGCGACGTCCGACCGCCCCAGAGTATGCGGCTCAGCATGTCGCGGCCCTGCTCGTCGGTGCCGAGCCAGTAGGGCGCGACGCCGATCGGCTTCAGGCGGTGGATGATGCTCGACTTGTTCGGATCGAACGGGGCGATCCAGGGCGCAAAGATCGCCGATAGGACGATGAGGAGGATGAGCGCGAGGCAGAACAGCGTCACATGGTCGTAGCGCAGGCGCTGCCAGACGCCGCCCCAGTAGCCGCGGCTCTTTGCTGGCCTGGTTTGAGCCGGCGGGGCGTCGATCGCAAGATTGGCGGGAATATCGCTCATGGCTGTTCTCCTCAGCTGCGCTTGATCCTGGGGTCGATGAGCGATTGAAGCAGATCGACGACGAGGTTGAGCATGACGAAGGCCAGGGCGAGCACGAGGATAGTCCCCTGCAGCAGTGGCAGGTCGCGCGCCATGATCGCCATGTTGAGCAGGTAGCCGGTGCCCGGCCAGCTGAAGACGGTTTCGACCAGCACCGAGCCGCCCACGAGGTAGCCGAGCTGCAGGCCGAGCATGGCGACGATCTGCGGCATGGCGTTCCGAACGGCATGCACGGTGACTTGGAACTCGCTCATCCCCTTGGCGCGGATGGTCTGGATGAAGTCCTGATTGAGGATTTCGGCGACAGCGGACCGCGTCGTCCGCATCATGATGCCGAGTGGAGTCAGCGTCAGCGCCAGGATCGGCAACAGCGCGAATTTGAAGTCGTCCCAGCGGAAATAGTTGAAGCTGCCTGAATCGCTGTCGCCCATGCCGGTCGCCGGCAGCATCCTGAGATTGACGGCAAAGATGATGACGAACACCACCGCCAGCCAGAAAGTCGGCACGCTGATGCCGAAGACGGCGAGCGCGGTGACGATGCGGTCGACAAGGCCGCCCATGCGGTAGGCAGCGATGACCCCCATCACCAGTGACAGCACGAAGGAGAGGCAGACAGCGATGAAGGCGATGGCGATGGTGTTGCCGAAGGCGCGGGTGACTTCGGAAAGCACCGGGCGGTTGGTCGAAATCGCCATGCCGAGATTGCCGGTCAGCACGTGGCCCAGCCAGATCAGGTATTGCAGCGGGAGCGGTTGATCGAGGCCATACATGGCGCGCAGCCGGGCTGCGTCGGCCTCCGTCGCGCCGGGCGGCAGCAGCGCCTTGATCGGATCGCCCGGTGCGATCTTGATCAGGATGAAGCAGATGATCGTCACCCCGATCAGGATCGGGATCGTCATCAGCAGGCGCCGCAAGGCATAGAGCCACATGTCACTTCTCCGGACTTGAGATTGGGTCTGCCCGCGCGCTGGAGAGGTCTCTGCGCACGGGCCTTGGGTCTCGGCGGATCACGGTTCGACGGTGATCGGCGTCAGGTCCTGGAACCAGCTCTGCGCCTGCACGAAGCCGTGGAGCTTTGGCGATAGCGCGCGCGGGTTGAGGTCGTGGACGATGAAAATCTCTCCGGCGTCCTTGGTGGATTGCTCGTTGATCTTGGTGAGCAGGGCGTTTCGCTTGACCGGATCGAACTCGGCCAGCGCCTCATTGCCCCATTCGTCGACCTGGGGGTTCGAGTAGTTGCCCCAATTGCTGCCGTTCGGCGACTGGTACTTGGTCATGTTCATCTTGAGGATGCCCTGGACCGGATCGATCGGCGCGAGCGAGAAGTTCATGGCGTCGAAGCCGCTCTTCTTGGCCCCGCCGAGCCAGACGCCGATAAGGGCGTTCCAATCCATCGGCACCAGGTCTACCTTGAAGCCGACGGCCTCGAGTTGCTCCTTGACCAGTTCATTCATCGGCAGCGGCTGCATCTGCCCCGAGCCCGAGGTCGAAATCGCGACCTTGAACTCGCACGGGACGCACCCGGCCTCCTTCAGCAGCTCCTTGGCCTTGTCCGGGTTGTACTCGTACTTGGTCGGATTGCCGTACCAGGGCTGGGTCGAGATCAGCCGTTCATAGGCCGGGGTAGCGATGCCCTGCAGGAATTCAACGATCTCGTCGCGGTTGATGGCGTAATTGGCGGCTTGCCGGACGCGAATGTCGCTGAAGGGTTTCTCGTCGAGGCGGACCTGGTAGTCCCAGTTATGCGGGTAGGGCACGGTGATGATTTGCATCCCGGCCGCCTTGAGCTGCGGGATGGTGTCAGGGGAGGGCGCCTCGACGAAATTCACCTGGCCCGAGAGCAGCGCAGCGGCGCGGGTCGAGGCCTCGGGCATCGGCAGCAGCACCAGCCGGTCCTGTTTGGGGACGCGCTTGGGATTCCAATAGTCCTTGTTCGCGACGAGCTCGAGCCGCTGGTGCGGCACCAGGCTCGTAAATTTGTACGGCCCAGTGCCCGAGGGGTTGTTCATGAACTTGGTGTAGTCGTAGCCGTCCGCCTTGAGCCGGCAGGGCGAGATCATGAAGAACTCGGCGATGTCATAAGGCAGCAGCGAGTCCGGGCCCTTGGTGTTGATGGCGACGGTGTCGTCGTCCACCTTGTCGACGCTGGCGATGTTGATGATGGCCGCGCCTTGGAAGGCCGCATGGCGCGCGTTGAACTGCGGGGCCTTGGGGTCCATCACGCGGGCAAAATTCCAGGTGACGGTGTCGGCGTTGAACGGGCACCCGTCGTGGAATTTCACGCCCTTGCGCAGGTGCAGGATCCAGCGGGTGTTGTTCTTGGGATCGACCGCCCAGTCTGTGGCGAGGCCCGGGGTGATCTCGGCGACCTTGTCGGAGTGCGACAGGTCCCACTCCACCAGCGAGTCGTAGAGCGTGTAGCCAACGAAGCGATAGCCTTCATAGCCCTGATCTGGCGCGCCGGTATCGTCGGGAATGTCGGCGGCGGTCATGGCGACGGTAAGGACGCTCTCGGCCCGTGCCGCCATGCCGCCCAGCCCCACGAATGTGAGCGCGGCCAGCCCGATCAGCCGAGTCAGTGTTCTCAGACGCATGCTTTGACACCTCTCAAAATTGCGTTGCGTCGCCGAAGCGAGGCTGCACCCGAGGACGATGCAACGTCCGTGCCAAACTTGAAAACGAAAGTAGTTGTGCGATGAGCTGGCGCGCCATTGGCCCCACTCGCCTTGGTAGAATCCCCACAGCATGGCAGCCATGCGCTCAAGACATCGCGGTTGCTGCAGCAATTTCACGGTCCTGGATCCGCTGAATGCCCCTCATGAGTGCGCAAAAAGCGGGCGACCCGGGCATTTCTTGCGCATCAAATATTATCGTTTTCAACTATCAGGAGCCGTACTATAAAGGCTCATGATCCCTAGGAGACCTTCATGAGCCAGGACAACAAATCCCCCGAAACCGCGGAGATCGAGGCGCGCTTCATGCATGCCGGCGTGGTGCTGCCATTCGACCGCAAGACCGGCGCCATCGAGTCGGCCAAGGCGGTTCTAGCCGCGACGCACTGGCTTCGGCAGCCACGCACGGCGGCGGCGGAACCCTCCAATATCTTCTCCCTCGCCGCGGAGGCGCAAAAATGAGCATTTCCAAGCCTCTTCATGAACTCTCGATCGCCGAGTCCGGCGCGGCGCTGCGCGCCGGCCATGTCACCTCGCGGGCACTCACGGACCACGCGCTGGGCCGGATCGGCACGCTGGACAAGGATTTGCACGCCTTCGTCCTGGTGACCCGCGAGCGGGCGCTGGCCGATGCCGATCGAGCCGACGCCGAGCTCAAGAACGGCATCGACCACGGCCCGCTGCACGGTGTCCCGTATGCGCTGAAGGACATTTACGACACGGCCGGCATTCGCACGACCTGTCATTCCAAGCTGCTGATCGACAACATCCCAGCCGAGGATTCCGTGGTCGCGGCCAAGCTCGCGGCCGGGGGCGGCGTGCTGATGGGCAAGGTGGGGACGCACGAATTCGCTATCGGCGGGCCCAGTTTCGACCTGCCGTTCCCACCGGCGCGCAACCCCTGGAACACCGATCATGTCACCAGCGGTTCCTCCTCCGGCTCAGGCGCCGCGGTGGCGTCGGGCATGGTGCGAATGGCGATGGGCTCGGATACCGGCGGTTCGATCCGCGGCCCTGCCGCCAATTGCGGCATCGTCGGGATCAAGCCGACCTATGGGCGCGTGTCGCGGCGCGGCGTTTTTCCGCTCTCCTACACGCTCGATCATTGCGGGCCGCTGAGCTGGAGCGTCGAGGACGCGGCGCTGACCATGCAGGTGATTGCCGGCCATGACCCGAAGGATCCCGCCAGCGCCGATGTTCCGGTGCCCGATTTCACCGCCAAGCTGGGCAAGGACCTGAGGGGCATCAAGGTCGGCTACGCCCGCGACTTTTTCATCGACCATCCCATGGCCAACAAGGAGATCGTGTCGCTGCTCGACAACACGGCAAAAACCCTTGGCGATTGCGGCGCCACCGTCGAGCTGGTCAAGCTGCCGGCCTACGACATGTATGAAGCCTGCGGCCGCGTCATCATGTTCGCCGAGGCCTATGCCATCCACGAGCAAAATCTGAAGAGCCGGCCGATGGCTTACGGCCGCTATACCTACCAGCGCATCATCGGCGGCGCCGTGTTGTCGGCGGCTGACTACGTGCAGGCCCTGCGGCTGCGCCGCGAACTGACCGACGCGCTCAATGCGGTGCTGTCGAGCCATGACGTGCTGCTCGCCCCCACCTCCCTCACTCCAGCGCCATCCTTCGACAGCTTCGGCCCGGATGCCGGGCGGTTTGCGGGGATGATGAACAACCCCTTCAACGTCACCGGCAGCCCGGCCTTGGCCCTGCCGATCGGGTTCTCGGCGAGCGGGCTGCCAATGGGGGCACAGATCGTCGGCCGGCCGTTCGACGAGCCGACCGTGTTCCAAGTCGGCAGCGCCTACGAGGCGGTCGCCGATATCACCCATTTGCGGCCGGGCATGCCGGCCTCGCTGGCGGCATGAGGGAGTAAAAAAGATGCTTGCCAATAACGATCTACCCTTCGCGTCGCTGATCGAGGTGGCGGCCAATCTCAAGAGCGGCGCGCTGTCGTCGGCTGCCTTGACCGAGACGATGCTGGCCCGCATCGCGACCGTCGATGCCGACCTCCACAGCTATCTGGTGGTGATGGCCGACGAAGCCCGTGCACAGGCCAGGACGGCGGACGCCGAGATCGCCGTCGGCCGCTACCGCGGACCCCTGCATGGCGTACCTATCGCCATCAAGGATCTTTTCTACACGGCAGGGGTGCCGGCGACGTTCGGCTCGATGGCCTACAAGGACTTCAAGGCCAACTACACCGCGACGCTCGTCGAGCGGCTGGTCGCGGCCGGCGCCGTGATACTGGGCCGGTTGCACCTGCATGAGGGGGCGCTGGCGCCGCATCACCCGGGCTTCGGCGAAGCCCCGAACCACCCTTACGTCAAGGGCTACTGGCCAGGCGGTTCGTCCTCCGGCTCGGGCGTTGCGACGGCGGCGGGGCTCTGCTTCGGCAGCCTCGGTTCCGATACCGGCGGTTCGATCCGCTTTCCTTCCGGCGCCAACGGCTTGACGGGTCTGAAGGTGACCTGGGGCAGGGTGAGCCGCTACGGCGTCTTCACCCTCGCCAATTCGCTCGACACCGTCGGGCCGATGTGCCGCTCCGCCGCCGATGCTGCGGCGATGATGGACGTGATCGCGGGCCACGACGTCAACGATCCGACCAGCCTCACCGGCCCGGTGCCCAATTACCTTGGCTCGCTCGAGGGGGTATTCGGGGCCCGCGACCTCAGGATCGGCATCGACTGGGACTATGTCTCGACCGATACCGATCCCGAGATCGTCGCCGGCATCAAGGCCGCGCTCGATGTCTACAGGTCGATCGGCGCCCAGATCGTGCCGATCAAGGTACCGTCGGTCGAGGCTGCGGCGCGGCTGCAGCTCGTCATCATGGAGACCGAGTGCGCCAACTATCACCGCGAGCTGTTCAAAGCGGATCCCTCGGGCTTCGGCGAGCTCAAGGGTGTGATCGAGCGCGGCTTCGCCTATGACCCGACCGTCGTTGCCAGCGCCTATATCGAGAAGGACCGGTTCAAGGGCGAACTGATGAAGACCTTCGAGGCCGTCGACGTCATCGCCGCGCCGGTGATGCCCAAGATCGGCATCCTCTATGATGAGCTGGGCGACGTGTTCAAAAGCATCCCGCAGTTCGGGCGCTATTGCGGGCCGTACAATATGTCCGGCAGCCCCACGATCACCTTCCCGACCGGCATGAGCAGCATCGGCCTGCCGCTCGCCATGCAACTGATCGGCCGCCATCTCGGCGAGGCAACCCTGCTCAAGGCGGGGCACGCCTTCCAGCAGGCGACCGCCTGGCACCGGCAGCGCCCAAAACTGCAATAATCTACCGCATTGGAGCTAATGATGAATTTGAACGATATTCACTATCAGCCGATGAGCATGGTGGGCGATGCCATCAAGCGCCGCGAGATTTCGCCGATCGAGCTGACCGAGGCGATGCTGGCCCGCATCGAGGCCATGGACGGCGGTCTCAGGGCGTACACCACCGTCACGGCGAACCTGGCGCGAGAGCAGGCCGAGCGCGCCACCAAGGAGCTGGAGCAGGGAAAACACCGGGGGCCGATGCACGGCATCCCGATCGCCGTGAAGGATCTCTGCTTCACCAAGGGCATCAAGACCACCGCCGGCATGACCATCCACGAGGACTTCGTGCCGGATCACGACGCAACGGTCGTGACCAGGCTGGAGCAGGGGGGCGCCGTGCTGCTGGGCAAACTGCACATGACCGAGGGCGCCACCATGGAGCACCATCCGGAGCTGCCCCAGCCGGTCAATCCCTGGAAAGAGGACCTGTGGACGGGCGTTTCGTCTTCCGGCTCAGGTATCGCGTCGGCGACGGGAATGTGCTTCGGCAGCATCGGTTCGGACACCGGTGGCTCGATCCGTTTCCCCTCGGCCTGCAATGCCCTCACTGGCGTCAAGCCGACCTGGGGCCGCGTCAGCCGCTATGGCATTTTCGACCTTGCAGCGACCTTCGACCACCTCGGGCCGATGACGCGGTCGGCAGCGGATTCAGCGATCATGCTCAAGGTTTTGGCCGGGCACGACGCGAAGGATCCGACCTCCCTGCCAACGCCCGTGCCGGATTATTACGCGGAACTCGATGGGGTCGACGGCGCGCGGGGCGTTTCGGTCGGGCTCGATTGGGATTACATCGGGGATGGCGCCGAGCCGGTGACCATGGCGATGATCAAGGAGGCCGTGGCGGTACTCCGGGATCTGGGCGCCGTGACCCGGCCGATCGGTTTCCCCGACATGAAGCCGCTGTTCGGGTCGGCGATGGCCTTGTCCTCGGCCGAGATCGCGGCCGCACACGCCGACACCTTTCCCTCGCAGGCCAATCGATATGGCGAAAACCTGCGGACCACGCTGGAGAAGGCGCACAAGCGCTCGCCCATCGAGATCGGCAAGGCCAATATCATTCGCCACCAGTTCAAGGGAGCGGTGCTGAGCCTGTTCAGCGAAGTCGAGATCGTGATCGCCCCGGTCTTCCGCAAAGGCACGCCCACCTGGGCGCAGGCGCGCGACTGGAACGCCAACAGCCTCGAGGACCTCATGCGCTTCACCATGCCGTTCGATGCCAGCGGCAGCCCGACGGTGACGCTGCCCTGCGGCTTCACCAATGACGGCCGGCCGGTCGCCTTCCAACTGGTCGGCGCGCACGGCTCAGAGGCGCTGCTGCTCAAGGTGGCGCACGCCTACCAGCAGGTCACGGACTATCACCTGCGCCGGCCGCCAGTGTGAGGGGTTCGGAGCTTGATCCACTTCGAGGGATCGTTTGCGCTCGACGGCTTCGTGGGCGCAAGATTGGCACATCGGACCGAAAAGTGGGTACCACTTTTCGGACGAATCCGATGCGCAAACAAAAGGATAGAGCGCCGTTCCGATCCCATCGGAACATCTGGCGCTCTAGGTGCGTAGCCCGTAAAACAGAGATTCCCGCCTTCGCGGGAGTGACCGGGATTGCCGGGGAAGAACCGTGCCACATCCGCGGCGTCATTCCCGCGAAGGCGGGAATTTCTGTTGGTTCAGCACAACCGGATCATGCTCTGTCAGCACATGTGAGGGGCGGCATGTGAAGGCAAGGTGGAGCAACTCCCCTCCTCCTACGCCCCTTCATGACGAGCCGGTTGCGCTGCCCCTAGATCGGCTTAGCCGGCAAAGCAACGCCGGGCTCATCGAAGCATGAGCGCCGCCAAACCCTCGTGATTCGACGGGCTCACCGTGAGGGGACTCATCGGGGCTCATGAGGGCGAGTGCCGAAGTCTCAGCACGCACGCCGCGTCCTTCTGCTCTAGCCCCGCATCAATTCGCGCAGCAGCGCCTTCAGCTCCTCGGCGCGGTCGCTGCTGAGATGGTCGACGATGCGCC
>DATJHO010000154.1:0-17330 GCA_035493835.1 Devosiaceae bacterium | reverse complement strand
ATTCGGGCTGAACCGGGTGGTGCGCTACGCGGTCTGGGGCTTTACCGGCGCCATGATGCTGCTCTTGGCGCTGTTTTTGGCCGGCTTCGATGGCATTCCGGTGCTGTCGAGCCTGACGTTCATCGCCTTCGCCTTCCTCGGCCTCGTGCTGCCCACCACGGGCGTCCTGGCCATGGAGGAGCATGGCGCGATCGCCGGCACCGCCTCGGCGCTGCTGGGCACCCTGCAGACGGTTGCGGGCGCGGTGGTGATGGGGATCGTTGCCGCGTTCTTCAATGGCACGGCCATGCCGATGGTGGTGGGTTTTGCGGTCTGCGCCCTGATCGTCTTCGTGCTGACGCAGCTCACGATCCGCGGCGACGACGACGCCGTCGTGGCCGAGCCGGCCGAAGGGTTTTCGATGCATTGAGGCCGGCACTCTTGCCGGATTGGCGGGGGCGGGCTGAAACCTGCCCTGCGCCCAGCCATTCCGGCGGAAGCCGGAATCCAGTATGCTCAACGCCAGCGGCCCGTGATGTGGGGTAGCCTGCCGCTCGGCGGCTGCCGCCTTGGAGCAAGCCCCCTTCTTCGAGCAACACAGTTGCCGACTTTCGTCGGGATGACGGCGAAAGGGCGACCTCGTGGTTCGACAGGCCCACGATGAGATCGCGTGTTTGGGCGCCGCGAAGCGCGTGGGGTTCGCGGCCTTAGCCCTTCGCTTCCTTAGCGCCGTCGGGGAGTTGGGCGGAACGATAGCGCTCTTCGACCGGCCCGTCCTCGAAATAGCGGATCAGGGTCAGGCGATCGGGGGTGAGCGAGGCGATGCGGGCGGTGACTTCCTTGCCGCCCTCGTTCCAGCTCAGCTTGTCGTCGGGGAGCATTTTCCAGCTCGAGAGGCGATGGGTCTCCCAGAAATTGTCTTCCACCAGCGTGCCGTCCGAAAGGAAGATGCGGACGAGGTCCTGGAGGCCGTTGCCGGCGGTGCGGACCCAGAGCCGATTCGTCAGCTCGGCCGAGGGCAGGTTCGCTTCTCTGTTGGCTCCGGTGGACGGATCCTCGTTGGCGACATCATCGGCGCGCGCCGGCAACGTAGTGCTGCCAAGCCCGACGCCCCAGATGGTCAGCAGGGCCAAAAGTGCGGCTTTGGATGTCATGACCTCAACTCCCGATCGCAATCGGCACATGGTGCGCCGCAATCAACGCATCAAGATATGGGCTTGAGATTGCGACGGATTTGAGCGTTCGAAATTACAAAGCGGCAACCAAGTCACAGTCGCCGTAAGGTGTGGCAAATAGATCCTTAATAGTCTCCGGGTGCGCCGGCGGGCGGGCACAAAAACCCCGCCGGCCCGGTGATGCGGGCCGGCGGGCGCTAGCGGGGCAAGGTGCCGTTAAACGTGTTCGCGAATGCGCAGCGCCCGATCCTTGTCGCGAATGCGGGCCGCGGCCTGCTTGGGCCACCAGGAATAGGCGTCGTCGCCGCCACCCAGCACGTGCCGCGCGTGGACCGGCCAGTTGGGGTCCTCGAGCGCCTCACGGGCGAGCGCCACCATATCGGCATCGCCCTGGGCAAGGATCGCCTCGGCATCGGTTGGCTGGGTGATGAGGCCCACGGCCATGGTGGGAATGTCTGCACCGTCGCGAACGGCCCGGGCAAAGGGCACCTGGTAGAGCGGCTCGGGCTTGATCGAACCTTCTGCGAAGCCACCCGACGAGCAGTGAACGAGATCGACGCCGCGGGCCTTGAGCTCCCTCGCCAGGGCGATGCTGTCCTCGACCTGCCAGCCCTCGGGGTTGTTGTCGCTGGTCGAGATGCGCATGAGCAGCGGCTTTTCGGCCGGCCAGGCGGCGCGCACTACGTCGACCACTTCCAAGGGGAAGCGCATGCGGTTCTCGCGGCTGCCGCCATATTGGTCGGTGCGCTTGTTGGCGAGCGGGGAGAGGAACTGGTTCAGCAGATAGCCATGCGCGCCATGGATTTCGATGGTGTCGAAGCCGGCGGCATGGGCGCGCCGGGTGGCGCTGGCAAAACCATCGCGGACCCGGTCAAGCCCGGCGTCGTCGAGCGCGACCGGCAGCTTGAACTCGGGGTTGGTTTCGGTGTGGCGAATCGCGCTGGGGGCGTAAATCGTCCAGTCCTCGAAGGCGAACTGTGCCTTTTCAGCCTCGGTCTCATCGAAGCCCTTGCGCCAGCCGATCGGGGTGGACGCCTTGCGCCCGGCATGGCCGATCTGCAGGCCCGCCTTGGAGCCCTGGCTGTGCAGGAAATCGACGATGCGCTTCAGCGGCGCGATCTGCGCGTCATCCCAGAGGCCGAGATCGCCATAGGTGATGCGCCCCTCGGGCACGACGCCCGTGACTTCGAGCAGGATCAGCCCGAAGCCGCCGAGGGCGAAACGGCCAAGGTGCACGAAATGCCAATCATTGGCGAAGCCGTGCTGGGCTGAGTATTGGCACATGGGGGCCACGGCCACCCGGTTCTTGAAAGTTTCACCACGAAGGGAGAAGGGCGAAAAGAGCAGGGACATAAGGGGGGACTCGATTGTGTGGAGGGCGTGCTCGAGTTCGTTCGAGGACGTGGAGTACTTTGTATAGCGCACTTACCCACTGCATCGGCAAGTGCCGATGGACCCAATCCTGCGTGAGGGGAACGCCCGAGGTTGCCGCCGCGTTCTTTTCCTTGGGAAAAAGGGAGGTATGCGATGAGAATCGGTTGGCTCGCGGCATTGCTTTTGGCGGGGGTGCTTCCGGGCGCGGCATTGGCCGCGGACGACACCGCGACGGGCAAGCTGCTTTCCGGCGCCGCCGCCTTTGGGGGGTATCAGAAGGACGCGCCGGGGATTACCCGGCACCTTACCATCAAGGACCAGCCGCCGCCGGACCAGGCAGACACGGCTGCCAACGCGCCCGACGTCGTTCCTATGCCGGCCGGCGCCATGCCCAAGGTGCAGCAGGGGTTCAAGGTCGAGCTGGTGGCTTCCGGCATCCGGAACCCGCGGGCCATGCGGGTCGCACCCAATGGCGATTTGTTCGTGGCCGACAGCCGGGCCAATCGGGTGCTGGTCTACCGAATCCCCGCCGGTGATGCCAAGCCCGAGGCGCATAACGTGTTCGCAACCGGGCTGCATCAGCCCTACGGGATCAATTTCTACCCGCCAGGACCCGATCCCAAATGGATCTATATAGCCAACAGCAACAGCGTCGTGCGCTATCCCTACAAGTCGGGTGATCTCAAGGCCCAGGGGCGGCCTGAGACCGTGGTCGCCGATGTGCCATCCACTCATCATTGGACGCGCGACATCATCTTCACCCCCGATACCAAGACGATGTTCCTTTCCGTGGGCTCAGGCAGCAATGACGCGGAGGACATGGGCAAGCGGCCGCCGGGTGGGCTAGCCGCATGGACCGAGGACCACCCCCTTGGCGAGGCCTGGGGCAGCGAGATGGGCCGCGCGGCGGTCTGGGCGCTCACGCCGGACGGCAAGGACAAGAAGATCTACGCCACCGGCCTCAGGAATTGCGCCGGCATGACGCTGCAGCCGGCAACCGAGCAGCTCTGGTGCGTCGTCAACGAGCGCGACATGCTCGGCAACAATGTGCCCTTCGAATACGCGACGGCGGTGAAGGAAGGCGGCTGGTATGGCTGGCCGTGGTATTACCTCGGCGGCCATGAGGACCCGGGGCATGCCGGCGCGCGGCCGGATCTCGCCGGCAAGCTGACACTCCCCGATGTGTTGATGCAGGCGCACTCTGCCCCGCTCAACATCGCCTTTTACGAGGGCGATCAGTTCCCGCCCGAATACAAGGGCGATGCCTTCGTAGCGCTGCACGGCTCGTGGAACCGCAGCGATCGCACCGGCTACAAGGTGGTGCGGCTGCTGTTCAAGGACGGCAAGCCGACCGGCGAATACCAGGATTTCGTCACCGGGTTCGTCCAGCCGAACGGGGCCGTCTGGGGCCGCCCAGTCGGGCTCGCCGTCGGCAAGGACGGCTCGTTGTTCGTGTCCGAGGATGGCAATGGCACGATCTGGCGCGTCACCTATGGGGGGTAGCGTTTAATGCTACCCCTCACGGACGCCTGCTGCAGTCTGTGGCCCCCTTCTTTCGTCGCTTCGCGCCTCCTTCTCCCGCAAGGGAAGAAGGAGGCGAGGGCGCCGGCCGTGCCGCAGCTTCCCTCTCCCCTTGCGGGAGAGGGTGCCAGCAGGCGGGTGAGGGGTGAGCCCCAGGCGCAGGCGTAAGGGTTGAGGGGGATCTGAAGCCTCTGATAGGACGATCAGGAGTAGTTCATTGCGAGGTTTGGATGTTTCCGGAAAGACTGACCGAAGGTTATACGAGTTTCGTCGAGGGGCGGTTTGCGCGGGAAAAGTCGCGTTACGCAATGCTCGCCGAGCGCGGTCAGCGGCCGGAGATCATGGTCATCGGGTGCGTGGATTCGCGGGTCTCGCCAGAGGTGATCTTTGATGCGGCGCCCGGCGAGTTGCTGGTCGTGCGCAACGTCGCCAACATCGTGCCGCGCTATGAGGCCGACCGCGGCAGCCAGCACGGCACGAGCGCCGCCCTCGAGTTCGGCGTGCAGGCGCTGGGAATCCGGCACATCGTGGTGCTCGGGCACGCCCATTGCGGCGGCATCAAATTCTTTGCCCAGGACCAGGCGCCACTGTCGCAGGGCGATTTCATCACCCAGTGGATGTCCCAGATCGCTCCCGCCGCCGCGGCGCTCGGCCCGCACGCGCGCTACGACGCCGACGCCTATCAGCGGCGCCTCGAATTTGCCTCGGTGGAACTGAGCCTCGAGAACCTGATGACCTTCCCTTGGGTCAAGTCCAAGGTGGAGCAGGGCCGGCTCGATCTGCACGGCGCCTATTTCGGCGTCGCCTCCGGCCGCCTCTTGGTCCGCGATCCCCTCAGCGGCCGCTTCGAGGCGGTGGGCGAAGGGCCGTAATATTTGCTTTGTTCAATGCGGGGAGAGGGCGCCCCCTTCGTCTCCCTCCCCCTTGCGAGGAGGGGGCAGGGGTGGGGTTCTTGCACTGGCACTGCTTGGGGAAGTACCCCCACCCGGCTGCCGCCACCCTCCCGGCAGGGGGAGGGGAAGCTGTGGCACCGCTCTGCTGGCGACCCTTCGTTCTCAGTGCACCCTCATCTCGGCAAGCACCTTGTCGAGCAGCTGAAAACTCAGCTCCATGCCGTCGGTCATGCCGGTGGCGAGGGCCTTGTCGCGGGCTTCCTTGGATTCGGAGGTGATGAGGTAGACCACCCGCGTACCGGCGCCATTCGGGCGGAAGCTGGTGGCGATGTGGGCCTCGTCCTCGAGCGTGGTGTCCTCAAAGCGCTCGCGGCTGTTGAGGGTCTTTTCGGGCTCGATCTCCTCGAACACGCCGGTTAGGCCGAACTCGTTTCCGTCGGCCTCGTTGCGCCAGCGATAGTGGTATTTGCCGCCGATGCGATAATCGATTTCGCAGACCGGCATCGACCAGCCGGGTGGGCCCAGCATCCAGCGCTTGACCAGCGCCGGCTCGATGAATGCCCGATAGACGAGGGCGGGCGGCGCGTCGAAATTGCGAATGACGAGGATTTCAGTATCGGACGGCAGCGTCACTTCCGCCTTATGGGTAGAGGGCATTTGCAACTCCCATGTTTGAGGGCCGAACTCTTCAGGCCGCGTAGGCCTTGTCGAGATCGGCGACGATGATTTTCTTCATCTTGAGCATCGCCAGCATGACCCGGTTGGCCTTGGCCCGATCGCTGTCGCCGAGGTAGCGGGGCAGCGCATCGGGGACGATTTGCCAGGAGAGGCCGAAGCGGTCCTGCAGCCAGGCGCACTGGTTTTCGACGCCGCCACCCTCCAGCAGCTTGTTCCAGTAGAAATCGACTTCGGCCTGGTCCTTGCAACTGACCGAGAGGGAAAAGGCAGGGGAAAGCTTGTAGGTCGGGCCGCCATTAATGGCGTTGTAGCGCTGGCCATCGAGCTCGAAGCTGACGACCATCGCGCTGCCTTTGGGGCCGGGACCGGCGTCGCCATAGCGGCTGACATAGGTGATGCGCGAATTGGGGAAGAGCGAGACGTAAAAATTGGCGGCGTCTTCGGCCTGGGTGTCGAACCACAGGAACGGGGTGATTTTCTGCATAGGTCCTCCTCTTAAAGTTTTGGCCGGATCGCCTGCATCTCCTCGAGCAGGCTGTCGAGCCGTTGAAAACTTGCCTCCCAGAGATCGCGATAACGCTCGAGCCAGGCATTGGCTTCGGCAAGCGGGGCCACCTCAATGCGCCGCGGCCGACGCTGCGCGTCGCGGCCCTGGGTGACGAGCCCCGCGCGCTCCAGGATCTTCAAATGTTTCGAGATCGCCGGCTGGCTGATGTCGAAGGGCTTCGCCAGCTCGGCAACCGATGCTTGCCCCGTCGCCAGCCGCGCCAGGATCGCCCGCCGCGTTGGATCGGCGAGGGCGATGAAGGTGGCATCGAGCTGCTCGGACGGCGTCATTGCATAACCGAATAGTTTTGTAACTGTCTGGTTATGGAACTGGGCGAGCAGGATGTCAAGAAGGGGGGCGGCGACCACTCAGCTCCCGGAACAGGAAAACAACCCCACCCGGCTGCCGCCACCCTCCGCTCAAAGGGAGAGGACCTGTGGCACGGCCGCGCTACATCGTCCCCCTCCCCTTGAGGGGGGCAGGGGTGGGGGTTGTTAGGTGAGCTTTGAGTGCGCTGGAGCGCTCGATGAAGAGGGGCGCTTACCTGCGGTGAATCGTCGAGGCCGGCGCGCGGCGCTGTTCCCAGGCCTGGCGCTCGAGGGCGGGCTTCCAGTCGTCCGCAACGGGCCAGCCGAGGCAGAAATAGCCGATCAGTTCCCAGCCGGGGGCTGCGTCAAGCGTGCGGGATGCTGCCTCGGGATCAAGGATGGAGACCCAGCCGAGGCCAATGCCTTCCGCGCGTGCGGCGAGCCAGAGGGTGTGGAGGGCCATCACCGCCGAATAGTCGATGGTCCTTGGCATGGTGAGCCGGCCGAGCCCGTGCCCCTGCAGCGTGCCCCTGTCGGCGAAGAGCGCGAACTGGACCGGCGCATCATCGAGCCCCGCCAGTTTCAGCCGCGCGTAAAGCCCGGCGCGATCCTCATTCTGGGCGCTGAGCGCTTCGGCATTGGCCGCCTCGAAATTGGCCCGGATTTTGGCGCGGACCTCGGGGCTTTCCACCAGCACGAAGCGCCAGGGCTCGCTCAGCCCGACCGAGGGCGAAAGCGCCGCGATGCCGATCAGGCGTTCGAGGGCCCCTTCAGGCAACGGGTCGCGCCGGAAGCGGCGGACGTCGCGGCGCCAGACGAAGAGATCGAGCAATTGCTCGCGGAACTCAGGTTCGAAGCTGGGTGCGCCATCCATACTCGTTGCCGCGACTCATGACAGTTGACCGGACGCCGCTCTTAGAGGGTTTCGAGGAAAAGTGGCTACCACTTTTCCGGTTCGGAAACGCGACACAACCAAGCCTCGGAGATCGTTCAGCGTTTCCTTGAAACGATGAACGGCTCCGGGGCGTCCGGAAGTGTGCTGGCAGCCGGAAACGCGACAGCGCGTGCGGCTTACGGCCGCTTGGGGAGCCACTTCTTGGCGACGCGGCAGGCCATGGTATAGGCCGGGTCGAACACGTTGCCGACATCGTAACGAACGACCTGGCCCAGCAAATGGCTGGCGGCGGTCTTGTCGAGCCCGTACTCGCCCGTGAGCCAGTTCAGCATCTCGGTCGTTGCGTGCTGCAGCGCCTGATCGAGCGGGCGGGCGTTGCCGACGGCAAAAATATCGTCGGCGGTCTCGCCGCGCGGCCAGGTGATTTTCTTTTCCTTTTCGACGGTCAGCGTCACGGTGACCTCGAAGCAGGTCTCGACGCCGGTGCCGACGATCTCGCCATCGCCCTGCACGGCGTGGCAATCACCGAGATAAAACAGGGCGCCCGGCACCGCCACGGGCAGCCACACGGTGGTGCCCGGACCGAACAGCCGATAATCCATGTTGCCGCCATTTTCGGCGCTGGTTGCAGTCGAGAAAGACTGGTCGCGGCTCGGAGCGACGCCGAAGCAGCCGATCATCGGCTCGAGTGGCAGCACCAGGGATTCAAGACCCGGCACCGGCTTGGCAAGCTGCACCGTCAGGGCTTCGCGGTCGATGGCCCAGGTGACGATCTCCGACGGCGGCAGGTCGCGCACCGTTTCCGGATCGACGACGTTGGCGGCAAGAACGCTCCGGGTCCAGCCGGTGTCGCGGATCGGCCGCATGGCGTCGATGGTGACGCGCAGCGTATCGCCAGGCTCCGCACCGGTGACGAAGATCGGCCCGTTCATCGGGTTTCCCCTGGGCGCCTGCGAGACGCCGTTCTTGTCGTCTCCCTGGGCGTCGAGAGTTTCGGTGACGACCGTGTCGCCACTGGCAATGGTGAGGGCGGCGGGAGCCGTGCCGATGGCGTTGTAGTAGCGGGTGGGGGCGAAGCGGTGCATTGTCATGTTCGAAACATTCGGACATTGGGGAACCGCTGTCCAGTACCCGTGACGTGAGTTGGTGCGGCAATTTTGTTCGACCCGAAACTGGTGCATGCCGGCCCCAAGGTTTCAGTGTTGCCACTTTGTTGTGATGGAACCCCGGGGTGCAAGCCTACGGAAACGCGCCCGATGAAACTGCCGGCCCTGCTACTCTTTGCCCTCGCCGCCTGGCTCCTTCTGCTGAGCGGGGCGAGCGTTGCCCGCCATGCGCGCGGCAAGGCGGAGCGAGTCGTTCATCACCTCCACTGGTCGGCGATTACCGGCGTACAGTATCCACCCAAGCGGCCCGGGAAGTAGTCACTCCGCCTGGTCGGGCGAGGTGCCGGCATTGTCGGGGGGCGATTTCGACGGGTGCGGCAAATGATACTGGCGGCGATGCCAGAGCAGGGGATCGGCACCGCCAGAGGTATCGGCCTCGATGATGGCCCCGGCGAAGAGCACATGCGTCTGCGTTTCGATACGGCCGATCAGTTCGCAGTCGATTGCGGTGGCGGCGCCTTGCAACCGCGGGTTGCCGGAAGGCCAGTGGCTCCAGGTCCCGAGAGCAAAGCGATCGATTTGGCCCAACTTGCCGGCAAAGGCATCGGCGATGCTCTCCTGGCCGGCGGCGAGCATGGCGACGGAAAAGCCGCCCGCCTGGACGATAAGATCAGAAAGCGGGGCGGCCAGATCCACGGCGACGAGGACGGCGGGCGGGGTCGCCGACAGCGAAAATACCGAGGTGGCGGTTCGGCCAAGTTGCTCGTCCCCATGCGTCGCGGTGACCACGCTGACCGTCGAGGCCATGCACGACATGACCTCGCCGAAATCAAGGCGGCTCACCGGCGGCCGACGCGGGGCGGACAGGGCCAGCGTCACGACGGGCGCTTCTTTCCGGGCGCGGTTCAACGGAAGCTCTCCCCCTGCAAGGGTAGGCAGGCTGGAACGGCAAAGCTCATGACGTGTCGCATCCTGCGAGCGCCGGCAGTAATGGGGCAGCGGATCGCGAATTGTCCAACGATCGGCGTTTGAAGACCCTTCCCCCGTACAAGTCAAGCAAGCCCTCGAATGGCCCCGGCTGGTCCTCGCTGCCCCGGGGTTTATAGCGCTCGAGCTGGTGCGCTGCCGGCAATGTCTTCCCCTCGCTGGGGCAGTTCGGCTAGTCTCCCGAGACGTGTTGCAGCTTTGCTGAAGCAGAGCCGCAGCCTCTCGAAACCCTCCAAAAGAGAGATCGACATGAATTACCAAGCAGCGGCAACGCGCTATGACAATGCCGCTTTCCGGCGCACGGGCAAGAGCGGCCTCATGCTGCCGGCCCTGTCGCTCGGCCTGTGGCACAATTTCGGCGATACCACGCCGCTCGACCGCCAGCGCGCCATGCTGCGCACGGCCTTCGACCTGGGCATCACTCATTTCGACCTCGCCAACAATTACGGGCCGCCGGCCGGCAGCGCCGAAACCAATTTCGGCCGCCTGCTGAAGGAAGATTTCGCCGCCTATCGCGACGAGCTGATCATCTCGTCCAAGGCCGGCTGGGACATGTGGCCCGGCCCCTACGGGCAGGGCGGTGGCTCGCGCAAATACGTGCTGGCCAGCCTCGACCAGAGCCTTCAGCGCATGGGCCTCGACTATGTCGATATCTTCTATTCGCATCGGTTCGACGTCCACACCCCGCTAGAGGAAACCGCCGGCGCGCTGGCGACCGCAGTGCAGCAGGGCAAGGCGCTTTATGTCGGCATCTCCTCCTATTCGCCCGCCAAGACGCGCGAAATGGCGAAGCTCTTGGGCGAGTGGAAGGTGCCGCTCCTCATCCACCAGCCGTCCTACAACCTCTTCAACCGCTGGATCGAGGGCGGGCTGCTCGGTGCGACCGAAGAGGTGGGCGCAGGCGTGATCGCTTTCACGCCGCTGGCGCAGGGGCTGCTGACCAGCCGCTATCTCGATGGCATCCCGGCCGATGCGCGCATCAACCAGCCGGGCGGCGGTTCACTGCAGCAATCTCATTTGAGCCACGAGAATATCGAGCGTGCCCGCGCGCTGAACGGCATCGCGCAGCGCCGCGGCCAGAGTCTCGCGCAGATGGCGCTGGCCTGGGTGCTGCGCGATCCGCGCGTCACCTCGGCCCTGATCGGGGCCAGCTCGCCCGAGCAGATCATCGAAAACATGGGCGCGCTGAAAAACCTCGATTTTTCCCGCGACGAGCTGGCCGAAATCGACCGCTATGCTGTCGAGGGCGGCGTCAACCTCTGGGAAAAGCCCAGCACTGACCAGGATATCTGAGGACGTTTACGGACGGCCGGCGGCGATCAATCGCTGCCGGCTGCCATCACTGAAGGGGGAAAGGTATGAAGTCACTGCTGTTTGTCGGGGGCTCCAATCGCGGGCTGCCATACGTTGCCAACACCAGCGGCAAGGGGATTGCCGCTTTCCGGGTCGACGTCGAGACCGGCGCGGCCGAGCCACTGGGCGTAACCGAAGGGATCGACAATCCGACCTTCCTTGCCGTCACGCCGGATGGCCGGTTTCTCTGCGCCGTAAGCGAGGTGGAGGGCTGGAACGAGGGGACGATCACCGCCTATGCGATCGACGTGGCAACCGGCGGCCTCACTTATATCAACAAGCAACCGACCCGCGGCGACACCACGGCCCATCTCGGCTTTGATGCCACCGGGCGGTTCGTCGCGAGCGTGAACTACACGGTCATGTCGATGACGGTGCGTCCTAACCGGTCGGTTGCGGTTCATCCAATGGCGGCAGATGGCGAACTCGGCCCCCTGGTCGCCGAAGTGGCGCATGAGGGCAGGGGCCCTGATCCGGCGCGCCAGGCCCGCCCGCACGCCCATTGCGCGCGCTGGACACCGGACAACCGTTTCGTCGTGGTGGCCGATCTCGGCATCGACAAGCTGATCACGTACGCTTTCGATGCAGCCAGCGGGAAGTTGGCGCCGCACGGGGAACTGGCCCTGCCGCCCGGCTCTGGGCCACGCCATTTTGCGTTCCACCCGACGCTGCCGTTTGCCTATTTGATCAACGAATTGGCATCGACCGTTGCGAGCCTCGCGTTCGATGCCGCGGGCGGAAAGTTCCAACTGCTCGGCATTGACAGCGCTATCGATCCGGCGACGTCCGTCAAGAACTATGCCTCGGCGATCAAGGTGGCGCCGGGCGGACGGCATCTCTTTGCCGGCAACCGCGGCGAAGATTCGCTTGCCCGCTTCGACATCGATCCGGCTTCGGGAATTGCCCGGCGCGCCGCCGCCACGCCGACCGGCAAAATACCACGCGATTTCGACTTCGCGCCGGGCGGCAACTGCCTTGCGGTCGGCAATCAGGGCAGCGACAGCGTCAGCCTCTTCCGCTACTACCCCGAGGATGGGCGCCTGACGCCGCTTGGCAACCCGATTGCCGTGGGCTCGCCGACGGCGATCGCCTGGGTCGGAGCCTGAAAATTCGTGAAGGGCCGACCGGCTGGTGTCTGTGGCCCCCTCACCCGCCTGCCGGCACCCTCTCCCGCGAGGGAGAGGGAAGTCCGTGGCACGGCGGGGCCGATCTTCCCTTCTCCCGTTGCGGGCGAAGGTGGCGCGCGAGCGCCGGATGAGGGGGACGCGCACCGACCTGCCCCTTCGCCGGCTCAATACGCAGGCAAGCTCGCGCTCATCTCCCGCGCAGTTTCCCGCATCGGCTTGCCATTTTCGTTGAGCGGCAGGTGATCGGCGAAGAAGACAGCGCCGGGAATGAGGTCCTGACCGCGCAAGGAGCGGCAGCTTTGGCGGATCTGCTCGGCGGCGCGCTCGGGCGAAGCGCCCGCGGCGAGAACCGCAAGAACACAAAGCTCATCGAGGCCGCTGTCCGTAGTTCTTGCAAAGCTCACCGCCGCTTGCACTTCGGCCGGCCGCGTCGAAACTTCGTCGACATCGGCGGCGTTCGCCTTCACGCCGCCGAAGTTGAACTGGTCTTTGACCCGGCCATGGACACTCAGCCTGCTATCCTCGGAGATCGAGCCGAGGTCGCCGGGGTAGAACCAGCCATCGCGGAACGCCTCGGCACTCGCTTCCGGCGCCGCGACATATTCGTGGACCATTTCGGGCGTTTTGATGCGGATGGTGCCGACCGTATTGGCCGGCAGGGAAGTGCCGCCGGCGTCCACGATTTCCACCGTCACATCGTCCTCGAGGTCATAGGAGATGGTGTCCGCGTCCGGAACCGCGCTCAAGATGGCGCTGCCGCCCCGCCAGGCTTCCTGCGAGCCATAGCCAAGCCCGACCTGCTCGAAATATTGGAGCCAGTGGCGGATCAGGGAGCGATTCATCATCGCACCGGCCGCCGTGAGCAGCAGCATGCGGTTTTCAAGCGGCGGTATGTTCTTGCACAGCACCTCGATGCGAGCGGGCGACGCGAACACGTGCTGCGTTCCCATCGCCTTCAGCTGGCGAACGTCCTCCGCGCCCACCACGATGCAGCCGCCACGCAGCAGCGTCTGGGCGGTCATGTGAAAGCCGACACCGGAAAGCGGCGGAAATCCGTTGAAAACAGTCGTGCAGTCACGCGCCAGCGCCCATTGCTTGAGGCTCATGCTGGCTTGGATCCATAGCCGGCGATAGCTCTTGGCCATGAATTTCACCCGGCCGGTGGTGCCGGAAGACTGAGTGAAAATGGCCGTATCGTTCTCGCTGCCATAGCCCTCGAAGCCCACGGGCTTGCTGAGGTCGATGCCCGGCGGCGGCTGGATCCAGCTCTCGTCGACAACATGGAAATTGCGCGGCGGCACGCCCGGACGCCTCGCAAGTGACAGCATGTCGGTCACCCCCAGCGGCCCGAAAAGCGTTTCCGAACTCAGGCGCACCCAGCGGGCGCCGACCAGGGCCAGCGCCAGCGGCAGCGCCATGCCCTCGGGCGCCCGGTTGGTGTCCAGCGCCACGCATGAGTGCCGGCCGATGCCGCGCCATTTGAGATGCAGGGCGTAGCGGATCACGCGGGTGCGGAGTTGATCATAAGTCATCTGCTGCGTCGGGGCACGAAGCGCTACCGACGAGGGTATATCCGCGGCCTTTCGTAAAAACGCGAAGCCGAGATTGTGTTCCTGTTCCATGGCCTTCCCCCCTCAAGCCCCAATAGCGCGGGATAGTGCCGCTCACGGCCTCGCGCTCAGCTGGATAGCGCGGTCGATCGCCCCAATGCATTCCGCGGGCAAGCAAGTGCGAAACTGCGCCGGCGCCGTCACGGTGCCCGTATCGATTCCCGGCCCGAGCCGCGCGAAAGAACAGTCACGCCCGCCAATATCCAAAGCCGGGTTGCAGTGCCAAACCTCAAAGATGCCCTCCAGAGTTCGCCGCACGCTAATGCAACCGATATCGCGGGCTTAATAGCGAAGCCTTCTCCCATTTATCAAGCCGCGCTGTGCGCCAAAAATGTTGCGCGCCTGTGGAGGTGATTTTCTCCAGCGACAAGAACAGATTTCGATTGGGAGTCTTACCATGCTGGGCTGCCTCGTAGATCCATCAGCGTGACTGCAAAATTGCGCACGAGTGTTGCTGAGTCGCGATTTTCTCCCATCCGTGGCGGCAGAATGGTGGAACTTTTTGCATCTAATCGCCCGCTAGTTCATGAGATTATTCAGATTAATCAGACTTGCGGCGGTGAATGCGTGTCTGGTCTGCAACACGAAAAGAAGGGACGTTGGAAATGACCGAGCGGCTCTTGCGCTGATAGTTTAAGGCGTGGCAATAGCTTGCCTAAAATACGTAGGTGGTCGGCCCAATTTGGGCTGGAGGGGGCAATATTATGATTGAGCTGCTTTCGCGGCTGGCGCGGTACAATATTCTCACGCCAATTGCAGTACTCGCCATGGGCCTCACTGGGCCGGCCTTCGCCGCTCCTTCTAGCGCAGTCAAAACAATCGCCCCCGGCGACTCCTATTCCAATTCCGGCGCCGTCTCCGGCACCCAGCTCCAGTTCGGCGTGAACTCGGTGGGCATGGTGAACGCGTTCAGCAACTCCGGCCAAATCTCCGGCGGAATTGGCGGCGTCTACATCAATGGCAACGTGACATCCTTCGAAAATACAGTAACCGGATCGATCTCTGGGCTTCCGGGGCTCGATGGTGCCGCGGGCACTCCTGCTGGCTTCACCGGGGTCGATATTGCAGGCTATGCGGGCACCTTTGCCAATTCGGGCATGATTGCGGGCGGGGCCGGTGGGGCAGGTGGTTCGCCGGGTTCCAGCGGAGGTAACGGTGGCACAGGCGTCCATTACGACTACGACACGCCCATCGATTATGGCGCGATCGCCGCTTCATTTACTAACAATGGCACGATCATTGGCGGTGCAGGCGGGGCCGGCGGATTGTTGGGAGTTGGTGGCGGTCACGGCGGTTACGGCGGTAAGGGCGTTTATATCGAAGGGCCGGTGGCCAACTTTACGAACACGTTGACCATCACCGGCGGGGCCGGTGGGAATGGCGGGTCCAGCGATCACGGTGGTTACGGTGGCGCTGGTGTCTATATCGCGAACGATGTCGACAATTTCGCCAATACCGGCGCTATCACCGGCGGTGCGGGCGGCGATGGTGGCGTGGCCTCGGGTGACGGCCGTTCCGGTGGCGACGGTATTTTCATCGAAGGGGGGGTGAGCAACGATTTCACCAGCACGTCCATCATCACCGGCGGTGCGGGCGGAAATGGCGGCGGTGGTACCGGCACTTACGGTTTCGGTGGAAATGGGGGCTCGGGAGGTACCGGCGTCCATATCGGCGACGGTGTCGGCACGTTCACGAACTCAGGGGCGATCACCGGCGGGGCGGGCGGCAACGGTGGTACCGGTGGCCTGGATGGTGGCGATGGCGGCGGCGGCGGCGCGGGTGTGCATATTGGCGACATCGGAGGTGACGTCGACAATGTCGCCAACACGGGGACCATTACTGGTGGTGCTGGCGGCAATGGTGGCGCGGGCCGGACTGGCGGCGGTGCCGGCGGCGGTGGTACGACGGGCGTTTATGTAGATGGCTTCACTGCCAGCTTTACCAACTCCGGCAGCATCGTCGGTGGAGCCGGCGGGACCGGCGGTGATGCGGTTAACGGAGTGGCCGGTTATGGCGGAAGCGGCGGTGTTGGCTTCCACGGCAAGGGGGTGGGCACATTTGTCAACTCCGACACCGGCACGATCATTGGCGGCGCGGGTGGAAATGCCGGGTCGGGCGCGAATGGTTCGAATTGGGGAGGCAGCGGGGAGACCGGCGTTCAAATCGACGGTCCAGTGGCCTCCTTTACCAATAGGGGGGTGATTATTGGTGGTGCCGGGGGTACCGGCGCCGCCGCCACCGACGAGGACCTGGGCGGGCACGGCGGGTACGCCGCGACGGGTGTTTATGTTGACGACTTTGTTGGGACCTTCACCAATAGCGGGGAGATCACCGGCGGGGCGGGTGGCGCGGGCGGCATTGGTCAACACGGTTATGCTGAAGGCGGTGCCGGCGGTGTAGGCGTTGCCCTCGACGGTGTTGGCACCTTCATCAACACCGGCACGATCACCGGCGGCGGCGGTGGTGCTGGTGGCGGCATCGCTGCCGGCAGCATCTACGGCGGCTACGGTGGCGTGGGTGTCTATCTCGGAAGGGTTGCAGATTTCTCCAATACTGGCTCGATCGCTGGCGGTTCTGCCGGAGCCGGTGGACTAACCCCAAGCGAAATTTCGACGATCAATTCGGGCAGTGCCAGCGGGGGCTATGGCGGCGGCTCCGGCGTCTACATTGACAACATCGTCACAACCTTCGGCAATACTGGCACGATTGCTGGCGGTGCCGGCGGCGCGGGACTTGTCGCCAGCTCGGGCGGCTACGGCGTCGAAGTCACCGGCTACGTCGGCTCGTTTGTCAATTCGGGCAGCATCACCGGTGGTGTTGGCGGCAATGGGGGCAGCGGCGACACCTATAATGGCCTAGGTGACTTCGGTTTCGGTGGCCATGGCGGCACTGGAGTTTCTCTGAACGGCGGTGTGGGCAGCTTCAGCAATACCGGCACAATTGTCGGCGGAGCGGGCGGAGCCGGTGCGCTCGGCCAAGGTTTTGTGACCAGCAGCGATCACTATCTGCAGGGTGGTGGCGCGGGCGTCTACGTCGGTGGCAACGTCGGAACCTTCAGTAATACCGGTTCTATTTTTGGCGGAGCCGGTGGTGCGGGGTTCATTGCGAGGTCCGGCGGTTACGGCATCGAAGCGACTGGCCATGTCGGCTCGTTTGTCAATTCAGGTAGCATCACCGGCGGTGTGGGCGGCAGCGGGGGCAGCGACACCTATAGCGGCCTCGGTACCTCCAGCCTCGGCGGCTACGGTGGCATCGGCGTATCTCTGAACGGCGGCGTGGGCACTTTCACCAACACCGGCGCGATTCTGGGCGGCGCCGGTGGCGACAACGCAAGCAGCCTTGCGGGCATTGGCGGTACCGGCGTCTTTATCACAAGCGAGGGTCAGGCTGTTGGAAGCTTCACAAACTCCGGCACGATTGCCGGAGGCGCCGGTGGGACGGGGGCAGTGGCGGACTCAACGACGAGCCGGGTCGTCCCGACCGGCGTTGTTCCTTTCGATCCGGCCGTACCGACGCATGACGCCTACGTTTCGAATGAAGAAGACGACTACGGCTATGGCGGCCATGGCGTCGCGATCGATGGCAATGTGGGGAGCTTCAGCAATTCGGGCCACATCGCCGGTGGCGCCGGTGGGGGCAGCGGCATCGATGGCGATGGCGTCTATATCAGCGGCACGGTCGGCAGCTTCACCAACTCCGGCACCATCAAAGGCTATACCGGCGTCGATGTTGCCGATAGCGGCGCCGGCGTTACCCTGACCAATTCGGGCTTGATCC
>DATJHO010000153.1:0-5138 GCA_035493835.1 Devosiaceae bacterium | reverse complement strand
TGGTGCTTGTCGTGGTGAAATTCCAGGGTTTCCTTCGACATGAAGGGCGCCAGGGCGTCATAGGCATAGGGCAGGGGAGGGAGAATGAACTGCGTGGCCATGGGGATGCCTCCTTGTGGGTCTTGGAAGTAATGGCTTGGTCGCGCCTCGGGCACGAAGGAAGTGCCTTTGGTATAAGCGGTTTATGGCAGGCCAACAACAGCGGCGGCGAGGCGATTATGCCAATCCGGCGCATTGAAGCGCAAACGCATAGCTCTCCGCCGTTTCCTTCAGCCGGTCGAACCGCCCCGAGGCCCCGCCATGACCTGCCTCCATGTGCGTCTTCAAATATAATGGCCGGTCGTTGGTCTTGGTTGCCCTGAGCTTGGCCACCCACTTGGCCGGCTCCCAATAGGTGACGCGCGGGTCGGTGAGGCCGGCAAGCGCCAAAATCGCCGGATAAGCTTGCGCCTTTACCTGCTCATAGGGCGCGTAGGAGGCGATCCGGCGATAATCCTCTTCCGAGAAAAGCGGGTTGCCCCATTCGGGCCATTCGGGCGGGGTCAGCGGCAGGGTGTCGTCGAGCATGGTGTTGAGCACGTCGACGAACGGCACTTCCGCAATGATGCCGGCAAAGAGATCCGGGCGCAGATTGGCGATGGCGCCCATCAGCATGCCGCCGGCGGAGCCGCCCTCGGCGATGATTCTGTCACGGGCGGCAAAGCCCTGTTCGACCAGCATTTCGGCCGAGGCGATGAAGTCGTTGAAGGTGTTGGGCTTGTGCTCACGCCGGCCGAGCCGGTACCAGCGATAGCCCTTCTCCATGCCGCCCCGGACATGGGCCGTGGCCATGACGAAGCCGCGGTCGGCCAGCGACAGCTCGGAAGCCGAAAATGCCGCCGGCAGCGACATGCCATAGGCGCCGTAGCCATAGAGCAGGCATGGCGCGGTGCCGTCGATCGGGGTCGTCTTGCGATAGAGCAAGGTCACCGGCACCTGCTCCCCATCGGGGGCCGTGGCGAACAGCCGGCGCGTCACGTAATTCGCCGGATCATGCCCGGACGGGATTTCCTGCTCCTTGAGCAGGGTCCGCTCTCCGGTCTCGAGATCGTAGTCGTAGGTGCGGCTCGGGGTGGTGGGCGAGGAATAGGTGAAGCGGAACGTCGAGGTGTCGAACTCGTAGCCCACCGACATGCCGAGGGAATACGCCTCTTCCTCGAAATGGATCATCTCTTCGCGCCCGGTCCTGAGGTCGCGGATGATGATGCGCGGCAGCCCATCCTTCCGTTCCAGGCGCAGCAAATGGTTCTTGATGACGATGAGGTCGAGGATCAGCACGCCTTCCTGGTGCGGAATGAGGTCTCGCCAGTTCTCCGGGGCCGACGCCCCCACCGGCGCGGTCACGACTTTAAAATCCTCGGCGCCATCGGCATTGGTGCGGATCAACAGCATCCCGTCCCGCTCATCGACGTCGTATTCACACGCAACGACGCGGGGGGCCACCACTTTGGGGGCACCACCCTCCTTGGCATCGATCAGCCAAACCTCCGAAGTCTGGTGATCGTGCACCTCGATGACGATGTGGCTGCGCGACAGCATCTCGTCGACGCCGACGAAAAAGCCGGGATCGGACTCTTCGTAGACCAGTTCGTCGTCTGCCTGCGCCGTGCCGAGCACGTGGCGCCGCACCCGGAACGGCCGGTGACTGTCGTCGTATTCGACATAGTAGAAGCTTTTGCTGTCGGCCGACCAGACGACGCCATCCGCCACGTCCGCAACGATCTCGCCGGTATCCATTCCAGTTTCGAGATCGCGAATGGTGACGGTGTAGAATTCGGAGCCCTGCCGGTCGGCAAGCCAGGCGAGCAGGCGATGGGAGGGATCGTGCTCGGCGCCGCCGAAGCCAAAATAGCCCCCGCCCGCCTCGACATTGCAGTCGAGGAGAATTGTTTCCGCGCCGCCTTCGCGCGGCGTCCGCACCAGGATCGGGTACTGCTTGCCCTCTTCCATCCGCGAATTATAGGCGAAGGGACCGTCCGGGGTCGGAATGCCGGAATCGTCTTCCTTTATTCGCCCCCGGATCTCCCGGAAAATCTTCTCCTTGAGCTCGGCGTGGGGCTTGCCGAAATTCTCCTCGAAAAAACTGTTCTCGGCGTCGAGATAGGCGCGAATTTCGGGATCGAGTTCTTCCGGCGCCTCGAACACTTCCTGCCAGTTATCGGCCCTGAGCCAATGATAGGGGTCCTCGCGGGTTATTCCGTGAACCGTGGAGGAATAGAGCTTCTTGGCTGCAACAGGCGGTGTAACGGACATGGTCACCTTCAAATCGAACGACGTCTGGACGTTTAACCCCTTCCCCGACCTATCCTGCAAGGGGGACGATCGGTTAGGCATTGAGGGCCGGGTCCAGCACTCCCGTTGTTTTGCAAGAGCTGAAGCCGTTTCAACTTGTCGCCGAAGGGCGAACCTATAAGTTGAGGTGGAGACAAATCCGGGCCTCCACAGGCATAGAGTCGGCTTGCTCCAGATTGACGCGAGAGTTCATTGGCCGCTTCGCTCGACATTCTCATCGCTGCGATGGTGATTGCCCCCTTCATCGCCGCGATGCTTGCACCAGCCTTATGCCGGGTCATGGGCAGCTACGCTGCATGGGTGCTGGCACTGATTCCGGCTGCCATATTTGCTTACCTTGCGAGCCAAATCGGACCGATTGCCGCAGGCCAGGTCCAGCATGTGCGCTTCGATTGGGCGCCGGCCTATGGCATCGATCTCAGTTTTTCGCTCGATGGGCTCAGCCTCTTTTTCGCGCTGAGCATTTCCGGCATCGGTGCGCTGATCGTGCTCTATTCGGGCGCGTACCTGAAAGGGCACCCGCATCAGGGCCGGTTTCTCGGCTTCATGCTGGGCTTCATGGGGGCGATGCAGGGGCTGGTGCTCGCCGACAGCACAGTTGCGCTCTATGCTTTCTGGGAGCTGACGGCGGTTGCGTCCTTCCTGCTCATCGGCTTCGACCATACGCGGATGAGCGCACGGCGGGCGGCGCTGCAGGCCTTGGTCATCACCAGCGGGGGCGGGCTCTGCCTGCTGCTTGGCGCGCTTCTCCTCCGGCAGGTCACCGGTCAGTGGGATCTTTCCGGCATGGCAGGGCAGGGCGCGGCGATTGCCGGCAGCCCGCTCTATGCGCCCGTCGCAGTGCTGATGTTTCTTGCGGCCTTCACCAAGTCGGCGCAGTTCCCGTTCCATTTCTGGCTGCCCAACGCCATGGAGGCGCCGACCCCGGTCTCGGCCTATCTCCACTCGGCGACTATGGTGCAGGCGGGCATTTATCTGCTCGCCCGACTGTCGCCGCTCCTGGGGGGGACACCGCTCTGGACGGTTACCCTCGTCACCTTCGGCGGCATCACCTTGGCGCTAGGGGCCGTGGGGAGCCTGAGGCAGATCGATCTCAAGCAGATCCTCGCTCAATCGACGATCGCCTCGCTCGGATTGCTGGTGCTGTTGCTGGGCATCGGCGGCGAGGCGGCGGCATTGGCCGCCGTCGTCTATTTTCTCACCCATGCGCTCTATAAGGCGGGGTTCTTTCTCATTGCGGGTCTCATCGACCATGAGGCGGGCACGCGCGACATCACGGCCCTCGGCGGCCTGCGCGACACCATGGCACTGAGCTTCATTGCGGCGATCCTTGCCGGCTTCTCCATGCTGGGGCTGCCGCCGGCCCTCGGCTATCTGGCCAAGGAGGAAATCTATGCCGCACCGGGCCCGCTGCAGTGGGCGGCTCCGCTGGTGCTGCTGGTCCTTGTGCTGGGCAACGCGGTGCTGGGCGCGGTAGCCCTCGCGCTGGTGGCAAAGCCCTTCATGGGCCCATTGATTCCGACGCCCAAGGCGCCGCATGAGGGGCCGGTGGCAATGCTGGCCGGACCCTTGCTGTTCGGCATCCTCGGCATCGGTGCCGCCATCCTCGGCGCCTGGTTCGGCCTCCGGATTTTCGTGCCCGCCGCAACGAGCATCGCCGGCCATTCGATGGAGTGGCATCTCGGTTTTCACCTCGATCCGGCTGATCCCGCCCTCTGGCTGTCGATCGCAACCTGGGTTCTGAGCGGGCTGCTGTTCTGGCGGCTGGATGCCGCCCGCACCCTCCTGCGTCGTCTGCTGGCGATGCCGGGCTGGACCGCCGATACGCTCTTCGATGCCTTCATGGCCGGGCTCCTGCGCCTATCCCTCGCCTTCGCGACGACGTGGCAGAACGGGCGCCTCCGCTTCTACATGCTCGTCGTTTTCGCCGCTCTGGCACTGGCCCTTATCCTGCCGCTGGCGAGCCTTGGCGGGGTGGTGGTCCCGAGCGTCTTGCCCGAATTGGCCCCACGCGAATGGGGGGGGCTCGTTTTGGCGGTAATCGGGCTCGCGGCGGTCGTCTTCGCCCGGACCCTGCTGATGGGCATTCTGGCGCTGGGCGTGCAAGGGCTCGCGGTGGCACTGATCTACCTACTATTCGGGGCGCCGGACCTGAGCTTTACCCAGTTCATGGTGGAAACCCTGTCGGTCGTGATGTTCGCGCTGGTGATGACGCGGCTCCGGCTCGATTGGCATGAGCGCCGCACGCCAGGCATGGCGTTGCGCGACGCCGTGCTCGCCTTGCTTTGCGGCGGTGGCGTGACAGCCGTGCTGCTTGCCGTTCTCGCCGTGCCCTTCGATCCTCGGCTGGGTGACTTCTTTGCGGCCAATTCGGTGCCGCTGGCCCACGGCCGCAACATCGTCAACGTCATCCTCGTTGACTTCCGTGGCCTCGATACGCTGGGCGAGATCTCGGTGGTGATGGGCGCCGCCATTGCCGTATCAGTCCTCGTCGTCGGCGGCCGCCGCCTCGCGGCCTCGCCCGTTGTGAAGCGCCCGCCCCGCCGGGCCCGCGCCCCGGTCGGGGCCAAGCCGGAGGTGGCGCCATGAACTCGCTGATCTTCCGCACCGCAGCCCCCCTGATCGTCATCGTCATGCTGGTCTTTTCCGCCTTCGTGCTGCTGCGCGGGCACAACGAGCCGGGCGGTGGGTTCATTGCCGGCCTGATCGCCGCGGCGGCGGTGGCGGTCTATGGCATGGCGGCGGGGGTGGAGGCGGTCGAGCGCGCTCTGCATGTGCCACCGCTCGCCATTGCCGGTTCGGGCGTG
>DATJHO010000152.1:0-34805 GCA_035493835.1 Devosiaceae bacterium | reverse complement strand
GCGGTGTTCCCCCTGACGAGGGTTCGCGCGGCCGAAACCACGCGCTGCAAGGCCGCAATGCCGGCCGGGGCCGCCTGGGCGCGCGGCTGCCTTTCGGGCACGGCCTGCCCGGTCGCATTGGTGAAAGCGCCCCGATACTGCCCCTCGACCCGGCCCCCCCAGTTCGGCGCGCGCGATCATGGCAAGTACGCGGCTGCTCTCGGCGAGCCCGTCATCGACCGTCGCGACAAGGCTGTTCACGCTCTGGGCAAATTCATCGAGAGAGGCAACCGCAAAGTTGCGTTCGATTCGGCGGGAGAAATCGCCCTCGACACCCGCTTCGACGATCGTGGCAATTTCCGTCTGCAGCTCAGCCACCAGGGCGGCGCGGGCGACTGCGTGCTGCTGGGCGCTTTGTTTCTCCTGTTCGAGCCTTCCCGCCAGGATCAGGCCCTGCTTGAGCACATCCACGGTGTCCGCAATCCGGCCGAGTTCGGACTTGTCGCCCCGCATCGGGATCTCGACGGAGAGATCGCCGCCGGCGAGCCGACCTTGCGGGGCAAGCAGTCCGCCAATGCCGCGGGAGATGCTGGAGATGATGGCGAAGGCGCAGCCGATGCTGGCGAGCACGGCGAAAATGCCGGCGCCCAGCGTCACGAGCTTGATCGTCGCCTGCAGCCGGTCCGAGGTGGCGGCGCCGTCTTCGCCCTGCACCCGGTTGATATTGAATAATTGCTGGACGGAGGCTTCATTCGCCTGGTCGAAGGGCTTCAGCTTGGCGTCGCTGTAGGCCGCGGCCCCCGCCGCGTCGTTCGCGCGCGAAAGATCGATCAGCCCGGGCAACAGCGCCTGGTATGCCGCCCATGACGAGTCCAGCTTGAGGTTCAGCCCTGTCTTGGAGTTTTTGTGGGAAGGAGATAGATGTATTCGTCATATGAGTGCTCGTGACCTGCAAATTGAGGCTGATTGCTTTGCTGCATAAAAGTTGCGTCGCGACGGAATATCGCAACATAGACATCAGTCAATGTGGGTTGTGCGTGGCTGAATGACCGCGCGTTCCTTCAGAACGGCGGAGATTTCTACCTATTGTGCTAATAAATTATTGCTGCTGACGAACCGTGGGTGCCTTTTTAGCCCGCGCGCCAACCACCTGATCCTGAGTGGCGGAGCGGGCGCATCGCGTTCCCCTCGCCGCATCCAGGGTGATCCATCCCGTTGACATATTTGTGATTTCGCCATTATTCATCATCATGCGACAGATTGTCGCGTTGACACCAGATCGTACTAACGCCGTCCGGTTGGGACTGAGCCCCCGAATAGCCGGACGGTTTTTTTTTGCCCGGCGGCCAGTCTGCGCAATGCGGCACCGGGGCAATTACCTGGCGTTAAGGCTAGTTTGCTGAAGGCGGGGCCCATTTACCAAGACTAACCGACGGATCGCTACCTTACGCCCGCCGGGCCCCGCATTTCCGCGTGGGGTCGCGAAGGGGGCAGAGGCCATGCGCCGCCGTGTCAGAGCTTTAACTTGGGGCGCTATCGCCGTCGCGATGGCGGTGCTGCCGCTTGCCGGCTGCACGACGATGAATCTGGGTGGGATCAGCACCTTCGGGGCCGCCCAGGCGCCAGCGGCTGAGCTTCCGGGGCTCGCCAACTACACCGCGGACCAGGCGCTTGCCGAGGCCCGCGGCCACTTCGCCAACAATGATTTCGGCTATTCCTCGGCCCTTTACAAAAGGGTGGTGGAATTGTCGCCAAAGGATCCGGAAGGCTATGTTGGCCTTGCGGCGTCCTATGACCGGCTTGGCCGGTTCGATCTCTCGGATCGGGTTTATGCGTCGCTGTTCGCGCTCTCGGGCGGCACGGCGCAGTATTACAACAATGTCGGCTATTCCAACCTGCTGCGCGGCAACGCGTCGGCAGCGCTGGCGAATTTCCGCAAGGCGCAGCGGCTTGATCCGCACAACATCGTCATCGCCGACAATCTGCAGATGCTGGCCAACGCCGCCGCCACCCCGCCGGCCTGATTGGCCAGCCCGGGGCCTTTCGCACAGCTGAGCACTGATTGAAACGGAAATTCCCGCCTTCGCGGGAATGACCGGCGTCGGTTGGCAGATTCGTACCACGTCTCCGGCGCCATTCCCGCGAAGGCGGGAATTTCCGTTGTTTCAGCACGGTAAGACCCATGCTCTAAGGCGTTGCGGCCACCTGCGGCGGCGCGGCAGGCGAGGACGTGGCGCTTGCTGCAACCGGAATCACCAAGCCGTTGGCGCCCAGCCCGGACGTTACGTACGTCGATCGCTTGGAGGGGTTGACGGTTTCTGCCTCGAGATTTGCCTCAACGGCGTCGCCGGCCGTGTAGCCGACGCGGTCGGTGTTTTGCAGATAATCATAGGTGCAGCCACCGAGCGGGGCAGTCAGCGCTGCGGCCGCCAGCACGCATTTCAGGATGGTTGACCGATTTCCGCTCATTTGCCCGTCCCCGGTCCCAGGTTGATGATGTAGCCATAAGGCCCCGCGACGCCGTCGCCAGACTGGAACGACTGCACCATCTTGGGCGTCACTTCCATCTGTCCGAGCGCAAAGAACTGCGCATCGTTTGCCGGCTGCGTTCGGTCGAGGGGCGAGGCCACCGTCTGGCCGGGAGTGGCGGGCTGGACGAGACGGGGCGTGACGATCACCACCAGTTCGGTATCGTGCTTCTGGTAGCTCGATGACTTGAACAGCGAGCCCAGCACCGGCACGTCGCCGATCCAGGGCAGTTGGTTCTGGCTCAGGCTGGTATTGTTTTGCAGCAGGCCGGCGACCGAAAAGCTCTGCCCATCGCGCAACTCGACCGTGGCATCGAGGGTGCGGGTGGTGAAGACTGGATCGCCACTCGAGGTATAGCTGCCGATGTCGCTGACCTCAGGCGCCATATGGATCTGAATACGATCGCCGTCGAGAACGACCGGCGTGAACACCAGCTTGACACCAAAATCCTTGTAGCTGAGCGTGGCATTGCCGTTGGAGTCCGGCACGCGGATGGGAACTTCCCCGCCGGCCAGAAAGCTCGCGCTTACCCCGCTGAGGGTCGTGAGGTTGGGGTCGGCGAGGGTCCGGACGAGGCTCTTCGATTCAAGGGCATCGATCTCCGCGCCGACGCCGAAGCCGCTCGCGCTCGAGATCACATTGGTGATGAAGGATCCGAAGGATTGCGCGTCCGCCGCCGGATTTGACGGACCGCCGCCGATCGTGACCGACCCGC
The DNA here is from genome assembly GCA_035493835.1 of Devosiaceae bacterium. Classification (GTDB taxonomy): domain Bacteria; phylum Pseudomonadota; class Alphaproteobacteria; order Rhizobiales; family Devosiaceae; genus DASZTU01. The sequence continues at coordinate 31,582 of DATJHO010000152.1, read as the reverse complement.
CGGAGCCGCTGCCGTTCCACTGGATGCCGAGCTCGCGCCCGGCATCGCGCTGCGCCTCTAGGATGCGCACTTCGAGGTTGACCTGCTGCCCGCCGGTCAGGGTGATGGTGTTGACGACTGCCGGATTGCCGTACTGGGCAATGATGGCGAGCACCTTTTGCATCGATTCCTGGTCGGCGACGGTGCCCGTGAGCAGGACGCGGCCGTTGACACTGCCGACCTTCACACGCGAGTCCGGGACGGCGGCGCGGATCGAGCGCGAGATGCTGGCCGTATCCGCGCCCACTTCGACCGCGAGAAGCCCTACCGGGGCCCCATCCGCCGAGAACAAATTGACCGTGGTCGTGCCAACCGACTTGCCGATGAGATAAAGCGATTTCTGGGTGATCGGCTGAGCGTCGGCGATATTGGGATCCGCCGCCACCATCTTGCCCACCGGGTCCGACACGACGACCGTTACCGCCTGCGACACCGGTAGCCTGATCCGCATGACCGAGGTGGTCTTGAGGTCGTAGTTCACCGACTGGGCGGCGGCGGGGCCGCACCAGGCCGCGAACAGGATGCCGATCAGCATCGTGAGCGCCGCCAGGAAGGCCTGCGGCGAAGGCCTTCTTTGACAGTTCCGACCTATCAACAACTTCACTACTCTACTAGGCGTAAGATGAATGGGACAGTTCTACCGAACCCGGGGTCAACACCGGCTTAATGAAGGGCTTGGGGTGAACCGCCATTGGTTCCGCTCACCCAGAACGGACTGGTGAGACGGATGGCCGCGTTGCCTGCTCCCTGCCCATCGGCCTGGGCCTTGGGGAAGTCGACCAGCGAGCGCAGCACCAGCGAAAGCTTTCCGGTCGCGGCGGCGCTGATGATGACTTCGGACTGGGTGGGATTGAGCGCTAGGGTCGCAATCGCCTGGTTGGAAAAGACGTTGGCGCTTGGGTCATTGGCATTGGCGTCGGCGGGGGCGCCGGTGGTGCCGGTTTCGCCCAACCGCTTGTTGATCGCGAGCACCCGGACATTGTGCAGGATCGTGTCCGAGAACGTCTGGCCGTTCGCCGTCCGGGTCACGACGACATCGACATGGTCGTCTGGCACGATGAAGCCGCCCGAGGCCGAGTCGGCCGATATCGTCACCGAAACACCCCGGGAGCCGCTATCGAGAACGGCGGAGAGATAGCCCTGGCCCGGCAACGCCAGCTTGTCCTTCCGGATCGGTTCGCCCGGAAAAAGTTCGAAGCGCGCCACGGCGGTCGCCATCTCGGTCATCGCCTTGGGCGAATTGGCGATGGTGACGTATTGGGGCAGCAAGGCGCCCGTCGGCCAGTCCTGCCACTCGACTGTTCCCGGGCCGAGCCGCTGCCCAATGCCGATCGGGCCCTTGGCGACAAGGATCTGCGTGCGCGGCTCCGGCATGATCTTGGGTGCTGGCTCCATGGACGCCTGTGTTGCCGGCTGCGGCGCCACGTCGTGCTGCGTGGCGAGGTAGGCGGCGAGGCCGCCCGCGGCCACCGCCACGAGGATCAAGAGGATACGCGGAGGGGTGATGCGCATCCTTCTCGATCCCGGCAGGAAGGAGCTCAGCGTCCGGCGCTCAGTTGCGGCCGAGCTGGTTCGCTGCACTTCGGCGCGCAGGGTATCGAGCCGTCGCCGCTCGGTCACCTTGGGGATGACGATCCGCTCCACCTCGGCGGGCGCCGATTCCGGACTGCCAAGGTCGATCTGGGCCGCGAGTTTCCGTTGCATTTCGGCGCGCAGCGCCGAGAGTCCGCTGCGCTCCTCGTGCGTGGCTGGCCGCTCCGCCTCTGGGCGTGCAGCTTCGCGCGTTTCGCCCTCGAGGTTGAAGGCCACGGATTGCGTACGTCGAAGCAATATTACCTCACAGAAGCGGCCGTTCGGCTGTGCCGAAATCTTTGTCCGTTGGCTGCAACTCTAGGCAATAAGGATCGATGTTTGGTTCCGACGATCGTGAAAGTTCTATTGATCTGCGACAGGCCGTGTTTGCCAAGGCACCCGGCTGACCGGGCGTCGCGGCCCTATTGCGCCAGGCGCAGCGCCGAAAGCTGGTTGGCGATGGAAACGAAGGCGTTCTGCAAATCGGTCGCCGTGGTGGGAAAATAGGCCTTGCTGGAATCGGTCGCGCAGTTGGTGAGCAGGGCCTGGTTGGCGCTTGGGTTGGAGGTTTGCGAGGTCGCGATGCCGATGGTGTAGATCGTGATCCCCTCCGCCTTGGCGTTCGTGCAGACGGTGGCGAGCCGATTGTTCATTTCGGTATCGAGTTGCGTGGTGGACCAGGTCGGCGTGCCGATGCGGGTGTTGGCGGGGCGGCTATGCTCGGTGCTGTTCCAGGGAAAGCCATAGGCCGAGTAGAACTGCGCATCGTTCATGTTCGAATATTGATAGGCCGTGTTTTCGCCGTCGGTCATGACGATCATGACCTTCGAGGTCGCGCCATCATAGGCGGTGCCTTCGGTAAAGGGCGGGGTCGGCGAAAGGACGCGCCAGCCCCATGCCGTGCCCTCGGTGATGTTGGTGCCGCCCTGCGCCGACATCGCGCTGATCGCCGCCATTACATCCGAGGGCTCGTTGGTCAGCGGCTGGACGGCGTTGGCGGGGCAATCCGAATTGGGGCCATAGGCGGATCCGACATTCGGCGCGTACTTCATGACCGCGCCATTGTACTTGCAGAGCCGCTCCTGGTACTCGCGATTGGAAAAGATATAAGTGTAGGTCTGTACGCGGGTATTGGTGTACCCGTTATTCGTGGATGCATATGAGTATGACGTATTGGAGGGCGTCGAAGGCAGTGGGTTGTTAAAAATAGAACTTGGAAGGCTGGAGATAGTGCTTGTCGCTCCGGTCTGATCGGTCTCGACATAGCTATTGGTTGTGGTCCCGGTGCAACTATTGCTGTAACTCGTGGAATCCGTCGCAGCCTTCGAGCACTGCGTCTTCTGCTGCGTGTAGACCACTACCGGTTCCTTGTTGCAGGTAGGCCCCGTGTCAGCGATGTAGCTGTTGTAAAACTTGTCTCCGTTGGTAGTGACGCCCGAGCCCGGCGAGTTCGTGGACCCCGGTTCGTCGGGGGCGAAGAGCGGCGTGAACATGGTGTCCGGGGTCGACGGGTCGGGTTGGGTGTCGTTCACGTCATAGGGGGCCTTGCGCGCCTCCACGCACCCGCCCCAGCTCAGGGGTGATCCGTTGTAGGAAATCCCGTTGAACAGCGAGATGCGGTCGACCGGGCCGGTGAAAATATCCCCGTCATAGTCATCGCTGTCGAAATTGTCGGCAGTGATGCTGTCGGTCGAGGTGCCGCTGCGATCCATCCAACTCGCATTGGCATTGGCGGTGCCGACATTGACCTCCATGGTGAAGGGCACGAGGCCGATCTTCACCTGCGCGTTGGGGGTGATGCCAGCGGTCGATGCCGAGCAGCTCGTCACGTTGTAGAACAGGATGTTGGCGGCGCATTTGGCCGAGGCCTGAAGCACGGACATGCGCGAGCCCGAGCCAAAGCCGGTGGCCATTGAGCCCGAATTATCCAGCACCATCGCAACTTCGAGCGCGAGCTTCTTGCGGGTGGCGGCGGAGACGACGCTGGCCGAGATCGTCGGGATGCCGACGAGGCTGACGAAATACATCGGCACCTTGATGGTGGCCGCCAGCGTCAGCTGGCCGTTGACGATGTCGGGCACCGGCGTCTGCACGGCGGCACAAGGGGCCTTCTGGCCGTTGTTGGCGCAGTTTGCCCAGCTCATGCCGCCGCTGGAGAGCTCATTGGTGAGGAGCGTCTGCGCCTGGGTCTGGATGCTCGCGGCAGTCGCCGTGTAGATGCTGGGCTGCAGCGCCAGGGAGGCCGCGTCAAGGGCGACCTGGGCCCGGTTGCGCGCCTGCTCCAGCCCGGTGAAATCCACCGCCGACCCGGCCAAGGCGACGATCACGATCGCCATCACGGCAAAGATGATCCCGAACGCCCCGCGATCATCACGCCAGAACCGGGCGGCAAGTCTGGATAAGCGGCGGCCGGGCATAGGACAGTCCTCGAGGATGGGCGGGCCCCCACGCCGCCCGAACTGCCTTCAGTCTTGACGCGCAAACCGGCTACGAAAGGTTAAAAAGAAGCCGGGGTTTGCTGCGGCGAATTCTCGCGGGATGCCGGGAATGCGCACCGTGCTCGGCGCCGTTGGTGGAACGGGGCCCGACCGCTTTCGTTTTCCCTGTGACAAGGAGAAAAGCCATGGCGCCGCGGGCGATCTGGAAGGGATCCATCAAGGTGGCCGAACTGGTGTGCCCGGTCGCCATGTATACGGCCGCCTCCCAATCCGAGCGGATCGCGTTTCACACCATCAATCGGGCGACCGGGCATCGGGTCCATCGCCAATATGTGGACGAGCGCACCGACAAGCCGGTGGAAGCGGCCGACCAGGTCAAGGGCTACGAGACCGGCAATGGCCAATATGTGGTGCTGGATCCTAAGGAGGTCGCCGCCGCCATTCCCGAAAGCGACAAGACCCTCAACGTCGAAGCCTTTATCGGCTGCTCGGATGTCGACGAGCTCTATTTCGATCGCCCCTATTTTCTGGCGCCGAGCGATCCTGTCGCCCGGGAAGCCTATGTGCTGCTGCGCGAGGGCATGCGGGAGAAAGGGGCGGCGGCAATCGCCCACGCCGTGCTGTTCCGGCGGCTGCGTCCCGTGCTCATCCGCCCCCACGATAGCGGCATGATCGCAACCACCCTCAATTTCGACTACGAGGTCCGCTCCGCCGAGGCGGCATTCAAGGACATTCCGGAAATCAAGATCGAGGGGGAGATGCTCGAACTGGCCAAGCACATCATCGACACCAAGGCCGGCCGGTTCGATCCAAAAACCTTCGATGATCGCTACGAGACCGCCCTTGCGGAGCTGGTCCGAGCCAAGCTCGAGGGACGCAAGATCGCTCCCAAGCCGAAGCCGGTCGAAACCAAGTCCAGCAGCTTGCTTGATGCCCTGCGCCAGAGCGCGGGGCAGGGCGTCGCCCCCAAGCCCACTTCCAAGGCGCGCAAGGCCGCCTCCACGGCGCGCCGCAAGGCGGGCTAAAGCTGTACCCCTTTCACGGAAATGTTGAACGATCTGGGTCCGGAAATGGAGCGTTATCCAGGTCGAAATAACGCTGAGCCCTGATTGAAACGGAGATTCCGCCTTCGCGGGAATGACGCCGTGGAGGTAGCTAACGGGACTTCCGGCCCGGCTTCGGCGGCTCCTCGAGGCTGCGCTTCAGGGCGTCCATGATGTTGATGACATTGGTCGGCCGATCCTCGCCAACCGGCTTGGCGCGTTTTGCCGGCCTCGCGCTCTTCTGCTTCGATTTGATGAGGTCGAGCAGCTTTTCCTGCACCGGGTCCTTGACCATTTCCGGCGACCAGGGTTTCAGGCGCTCCTCGATGATCCTGGTGATCATTGTGCGCATCTCCGGGTCGGGCTTGGCGTCGAGGTCCTTAAAATATTCGTCCTCGCTGCGCACTTCGTCGCCATAGCGCAAGGTCCAGAGCACGATGCCCTTGTCGCGCGGCTTCAGCATGACGGCGCGTTCCCGCCTATAGAGCACGAGGCGCGAAATGCCCACCGTATCGGTTGCCCGCATCGCCTCCCGGATTACGGAGTAGGCCTCGACCCCCACCTCGTCGTTGGGGGTGAGGAAGTGCGGGACGTCGTACCAGATCCATCCGATCGAATCGGCGGGCACGAAGCTGTCGATATCTATGGTCCTCGTGCTCTCGAGCGCCACGCCCTCGAGTTCCTCGTCCTCGAGCACGACGTAGTCCTCCTCGCCCCGCGGGTAGCCCTTGACCTGTTCGTCGTCCTCGACCTCCTTGCCGGTGACCGCGTCGACATAGCGGCTGCGGATGCGGTCATTGGTATTGCGGTTGAGGGTGTGGAACTTGACCTTTTCCTTTTCCGAGACCACCGGGGTCATGGCCACGGCACAGGTCACCAGGGAAAGTTTGAGATATCCTCGCCAGAACGGACGTTGTGCCATGTGCGCCTCCGCCTTTGCGCTTCAACGCATGGCGGAATGGCGGCGTTCCGAGGCTCCGATCCGAGAAGGAGCCCTTCCGGCAGCGATCAGGCGACTTCCTTGGCGCCTTGCTGGCACTGGCGGAACGCCAGCGCGATGGCAGTTTCGAGCGGGGCGGGTCGGCCGAGATAGTAACCCTGGGCGCAATCGACCCCCAGCCCGCGCAGGGCCTGCAGTTCTTCCTCGGTCTCGACCCCTTCGGCCAGGATCTGGCTTTTGGTCGCGCCGGCAAAATGCACGAGCGCCGCCGCCAGCGCGCTGCGCGCCGGGTCCAAATTGACGTTCCTGGTGAGGCTGATGTCGAGCTTGATGATGTCCGGCTGCAGCGCGAGGATATGGCGAAGGCTAGAGTAGCCGGCGCCGGCATCGTCGATCGCCAGCCGGGCGCCCCGGCTTCTGAGGGAATGCAAGGAGCTGACCAGCTTTGAATAATCGTCGATCGCGGCGTGCTCGGTCACCTCCAGCACGATACGGTCGACCGGCACGGATTCCAGCGATTTGCCCAACGCGTCCGACAGCATCACATGGGGCGATGCGTTGAGCGTGATATAGATATCCTCCGGCAGGAAGCGCAAAGCGCCTAAAGCCTTGCTGATCGCAGCGATCTCGAGGCCCACGCCCATATCGACGGAATTTGCCAGGTCGAACCAGACGTCCGGCGTGTATTTTTCCGGCCCGGCGAACCGCGAGAGGCATTCGAAACCGACAATGCGATTGTCGGAGAGCCTGACGATCGGCTGGTAGACGATGGACAGTTCGTCAGCGTCCAGAATCTGCCGGATGCGCGCGGTATTCTTCTGCTGCTCCCTCACGGCGTCCATTTCCCGGCTGATCTGCAATGCAGTCAGGTCGGCAAAGGCCCTCATCATCTTGACGTCGCGCGCGTTCAGCGACGGCTCGGGCTGCGCGCTCAGGCAGCAGAACATGCCATAGGTGCGCCCGTCGGGCAGGGCGATGGGCACGCTGATATGGGCGCGGATTCCCAGCATCTGCGTCATTGGCAGGCTTGCGGCGAGCGGAATGTTCGCGGTGTCCTGCATCACCTCGGGCAAGCGGCCGTCGAGGATGTGCTGGCAGTACGTGTCCTCGAGCGACATCGTGTCACCGGGCTTGACCATGTGCTCAAGTCCGGGCGCGTCAACTTCCTTGAGGGTTAGTGTGTTGTCCGTGAATTCGGAGACATAGGCCACCTGCATCCCTAGATGAGATCGCACTGCCTCGAGCGCGCGCTTGATGGTGCTGTGCGTAAGACCTTCCGCCCCGCCTGCGGCACGCAGCAAGTCGAACGGATCATCGTCATGTTTCGTCATCAGCACCTCCAGGTGATCGGTTGATCAGCCGGACGCGAACGTAGCGGCTTCGGTACGGGCGTTGCGTAATACTGCGCTTTGCCAGGCCAAGATCGACCTCCGTCCCTAAGACACTTAATTCGCCCAACCCTCAACCTAGCGAGTCGAGGTTAAGGGAGACTTGCGAGTGGTAGTTAATCTTTACGAATACGCTAGCTCACTTAAATCGCTCGACCTAGGCCTGCTACACCGCTGCCAAGCCCGTTGATTAACCATACCTGCTTGATGTAGTTAGGAAACTCTTAAATTTTGTTTAAAAATGTACTAACGATCAGTGGCGGGCTGCAGGGCACCGCATCCACGTGAGGGTAGTTGATGAGAACCAAGTTTGCGTTCCTAGTGCATCCCCGCAATACGCTTCGTTCAGATATGGGCCAACTGTTCGGGGCGCCTTTCGCCCTGATCCCGGACGCAACATGGAGCGCGGCTTTTGCCCGTCTCCCCGTTCCACCCATGATTACCGGGCGGATGTCTTACGCAGACGCGCCGGACGAAATGGTCGGCTCGATCATCACCGTGCCGCTCACGCCCACCCAATTGCTGACGCTGCCGCGCACCAAGGTACAGGCCAAAATCTCGGCCGCGATCGACAAGGCGAGGGACCTTGGCGCCACCATCGTCGGGCTGGGCGCGTTGACCGCCCCGGCCTCCGCGGGCGGCAAGGCCTTCCAGAAGCGCACGGATGTCGGCGTCACCAACGGCAACGCCTTCACCGCCGCCATGACCCTGCTGGGCATGGAGCGGCTGATGAGCCGGATGCGGCCGGACCCGCTGATCGCGCTGGTCGGCGCAACCGGCAGCGTCGGTAGCTGCCTCACCCGGCTCTATGCCCGCAAGCACGCCGGCGGCCGCTTGCTTCTGGTCGCGCGTAACCGCGGACGGCTTGATTCCCTCGCGGACGAGGTGCGCGGCAAAGGCGTCGAAGCGTCGGTCAGCACGGAAATGGCGGACGTCGCCAGGGCCGACCTGATCGTCCTGCTTACCTCCGCCACCGACGCCCTGCTGCGCAGCGAACATCTCAAGCGGGGCGCCGTGGTTCTCGACGACACCGTACCGCGGAACACGGACAGCCGGCTCATCGCCGACCGTCCCGATGTGCTGATCGTGGACGGTGGTCTCATCGAAACGCCCGGCGTCAATCTGCGGGGCACCATCGGCCTGCCGCCCAAGCATGCCTATGCGTGCCTGGCGGAAACCATGCTGCTGGCCCTCGATGGCCATAAGGGGCACTTCTCGATCGGTACGCCGCAGGTGGAGCAGGCGGAGCATCTGCTGAGCCTCGCCACAGAACATCGCCAGTTCGGCTTCAACCTCGCCCCGTTCCGTTCGTTCGGCAAGCTCATCTCCGAGCCGGCGAGCAAAGCTGCGGTTCATGCGGATCAGGACCTCGTGCCATGGGTCGCGTGATCATTCTGGGCGGCGGCTACGCCGGCCTGCACGCCTTCGCCGGGCTGCGGGCGCGCCTGGGGCGCCAAATGGACGACGGCGAGATTGAGGTGACGCTGATCTCGCGCGACCCGTATCACACCTATCACGGCTGGACGGGCGAGGTTCTGTCCGGCCGTCTCGCGGTCGAGCGCACACTGACCCCGATCGCCCCGATGCTGCACGAGCACTTCCTGCAGGCGGAGGTGAGCGGGGTGGATCTCGTGGGGCGGGTCGTCCGCGTCAGGACGGCTGAGGGTGAGAATCGGGTACTGGCCTTCGACCAGTTGCTGTTCGCAACCGGATCCAAGGATCCCTTCGATCGCCTGCCGGGTCTTGCCGAGCATGGCTGGTGCGTGAAGGACAGCCGGGACATGCAGAAGCTCGTCGGCCGCCTTGAGGCGCTGGAGACGCAGCCGGCGGCGGTTTGCAGCGTGGCTATCATCGGCGGCGGCATGGCCGGCGTCGAGACCGCGTCGGCGCTTGCGCTCCGTTTCCGCGAGCGTGGCGTCACACAAATCGCCGTGCATCTGGTCGCTAGCGGCGACTGCCTGCTCGGTGGACTGCGTCCCGACTTCACCTCGATCGCCCAGCACGCGACCGCGGTGCTCGAAGGGCAGGGCATCCAGGTACACTATGGTCGGCGGGTCGCGAGAATTGCCGAGGAGAGGATCGTGTTCGCTGACGGCACCAGCCTCCTCTCCGACCTGACGGTCGCGGCGGCGGGGATCGTCTTCGACGGCCTGCCCGGGGCGGACGCCTTGCCGCGCAGCCAAACCGGCCAGTTGCGGGTCGATTCCAACTTGCAGGTGTTTGGTCAGCCGGGGATCTGGGCGGCGGGCGACATTGCCGCCGTGCGGCATCCGGCAACGGGCGAGCCTTGCCCGACGAATGCCTTGTGGGCGATGAAGCAGGGGGACTGCGTCGGCCGCAACATGGCCCGCGCGATCGAGGGCAAGCCGGCGCGTGGCTTCGGCTTCAAGGGGTTGGGGCAGGCCGCCGGGCTGGCGGGGGGCGGTGGCATTTCCGAACTGTTCCGCTTGCAGTTCACCGGCCGGCCGGCCTGGCTGCTGCGCATTCTCTTTTTCGCCTGGTTCATGCCGTCGCGAGCGAAAGGGTTTGGCATCGTCCGCGATCTGTTGGCCCAGTGGGCTGCGTCTGCCTTGCTCCGGAGGCCAGTGCCCGCCCGTCCGATATCGGCGCAGATCGGAAATCTGGCCAGCGGTTCGCTTTCGCTTGAGCGAGTGACGCGCCCCTGATCGCGGCGGACACTCAGGTTCGCGCCGCGGGAGGCGGCTACGGGGTGTCGATGACCTTCGCCCGGATCCGCCTCTCGCTCCAGGCCAGCCCGATCCCCGCGGCAATCACGAGGCCGGCGCCGACAAAGACCACCATTGCCGGCTCCTCTCGCCAGAACAAATAACCGAAGACGAAACTCCAGATCAAAGCGGAGTATTCCACCGTCCCGAGCACGCTCGCCGGCACCTGGCGCGCGGCCTCCACGAGAACGTATTGCGCAGCGCCCGCGATGCAGCCGGCCGCGAGCACCACCGCGATTTCCCGCAAGTCCATGGCCTGCCACGAGAAGGCGGCCGCGATCCCCATGGCCACCAGGTAAAACAGGTTCAGCGCAAAAATCTGGACCAGCGAGCTTTCGCTTTTCGAGATCGTGCGCATCAAGATCATCGCCACGGCCCAGCAGAAGGCGGCCCCGAGCACCAGCATGGCAGGCCAGCCAATGGTGAATTCGGCTGGGTTGCACGCGACCGCGACGCCAAAAAAGCCGATCGCCGCAGCGCCTATCCGCGCCAGCGTCAGCCGCTCCTTCAGGAAAGCGACCGCCAGCACCGTGGTCAGGACCGGCGCGAAATAATAAAGCGTGGTCATCTGCGCGAGCTGCAGTTGCCGCCCGGTGGAATAATACATGCACCAGGCCGCCAGGGTCAGCAGCCCCCTCAGCAGAATCATCTGCTTGTTGCCTGACCGGATCAGCTTTCCGACCATATTTCGCCTGCCGATCAGCAGGCATAGCACCACGACCACCAGGCTCCTGACGAATAAAATCTGGAACACAGGCAGGTCCGAGATCACGCTCTTCACCAGCGCGTCGTGAACAGCGAACAGAGTATAAGCCACCACCCCGAGCAGCATGCCCTTGGCAGAAGCGATGCTTGGCATCGCAGTGACGGAAGTTGCCGGCATGGGGAACTCGAGGGGGGCGGGGAGAGAAGCGCGAGGAGCGCTGGCAGCTTCTAGAGCGGCCTTCCAAGCCATTGCAATAACTTTTCCGGTCCGAATTGGCTCAAGACAGCAGCCCGAGTCGCCAGCGGATATCAATCGAGCCTGCGTTTCAAGTGTCCGAGTATCGCGAACAGCTGCCGCTCGCCGGGCCGGGCAGTTGCGGCAAAGATCGACCGACTGTTCTTTTGAAGGTCTCTATCGCAGCCAAATGCCGCGATCGATTAAGATGCTCTTAACCCCTCTGGCCTTGACAGCCTTCACTTCGCCTTAGAGTATCTGGGCGCATCGTTAAGGTGCAGCCCGCGCAAAATTTCACCCCCCGGGGCCATCAGCGGGAGCGCGTTGGGGCGGACGCATGTGTTCCCCCGGATTTCCCTTTGTCGGGGAAAAAACTACGAGGACGAGGATCGTATGAAGTCGAATTCTATGCGTTTGCAGCGCGCTGCGCTTGCAGGCATCAGCGCATCTGTGCTGCTGGCCGGTATCGCGGCTATTGTGCCGGCGGCCCAGGCTGCGGATGTCACCGCCCAGCGAATCATCAACGCTGACAAGGAGCCGCAGAACTGGCTCACCAACAATCGCGACTACAACAGCGATCGTTATTCGCCCCTCAAGACGATTAATACGAGCAACGTCAAGAATCTGAAGCTGCTCTATTCCGTGGCGCTCAACAATGCGTCGCCGAACTATACGGAAGGCACGCCGCTCGCCGAGGACGGCTATCTCTACCTCACCGACACCTGGGGCATGGTCTATAAGATCGATGCGCGCTCGGGCACCGTGGGTCGCATCGTCTGGACGATGGATCCGGGCCAGGAAGCGCCGTCGCAGGCCAACCGTGGCGTGGCGCTGGCCGGCAATATCGTCGTCTCGATCGCCAACGGCCCGCCGCGCCTGATCGGCACCAACAAGGATACCGGCGAGGAACTCTGGGAGCAGAACATCTCGGCCGGCGAGCCGCATCTCGAGATCACGGGCGCTCCGCTCTTCGTGAACAATGAAATCCTCGTCGGCGCGGCCGGCGGCGATGCGGGTGCGCGCGACTGGCTGGCCGCCTTCGACGCCAAGACCGGCAAGCAGCTCTGGAAGCAGTATAACGTTCCGGCGCCGGGCGAAAAGGGCTCGCAGACCTGGGCCGACAAGATCAATGCCTGGCAGACCGGCGGCGGCGCGATGTACGTGACCGGCAGCTACGACCCCAAGACCAACATCACCTATTGGGGCGTCGGCAATCCGGTGCCGCCCTACGATCCGCTGGTTCGTCCGGGCGACAATCTCTATACCGACAGCATCATGGCCCGTAACCCGGATACCGGTGCGCTGGCCTGGACCTTCCAGTACACGCCGAACGACGGCTGGGACTATGACGAGTCCGGTACCCACATCCTGTTCGACGGCAAGCTCGGTGGCAAGGAGCAGACGCTGCTGACCCACTCGGGCCGCAACGGCTTCCTCTATACCTTTGCCGCCCAGGACGGAAAGTTCCTGAAGGCCGAGCCCTATATGAACGGCATCAACTGGACCAAGGGCATCAACCCCCAGACCGGCAAGCCGCTCGAATATGATCCGAGCAAGTCGGAAGGGCACCAGACCTACGCGGCTGCGGCTGCACGCTCGGCGGGCGACCTGACCAAGCCGGCTTGCCCGGCCAATGTGGGCGGCAACAACTTCTGGCCGTCGACGCTCAGCGGCAAGACCCACATGCTCTACATCCCGGCGATCACCGGCTGCGTGACCGTCACCACCAACCCCGCCCAGCATACGGCTGCGTTGGGCTTTGGCGGCGGCGGCTACGTGGTTGACCAGCGCCTCGAGAGCGATCTCGTGCAGGCCGATCCGGTGACGGGCAAGATCATCAACCGCACCCATCTCAAGTACCCGAACTACGCGGGCGCTCTGAGCACCGGCGGCGGCCTGGTCTTTACCGCGTTGGAAGATGGCAGCGTGCTGGCGTTTGACGACAAGACGCTGAAGCAGGTCTGGCAGTTCAACACCGGTGTCGGTTTCACCGCCCCGCCGATGACCTTCTCGGTCGGCGGCAAGCAGTACATCGCCATCACCTCCGGCCTCTCCGGCTCGGCGCGCGGCAAGCTCAAGATGACTCCCGAGCTTTCCGAACAGCGCAACGCCGCGATGCTCTACGTGTTCGGCCTCTGATCGCAATGACTTCAGGTGGGGGCGGCGATTGCCGCCCCTGCTTTCCTCATGCTAGTCCACATGCATCTCGAACCGCACATTGCTCTCGAACTGGTTCTGGGTGAACTGGCCGGTGTGTGGGTCTATCTGTCGTTCTCCGGCGCGACGCAGATATCTGGCGCTGAGCGAATATTGCGTTCCATTGACCGACATCGAGCAATCGTCCTTGACGAAGGTGCCGTTGACCGGCGACTCGCCATTGGCCAGGGGCTGGCTGGTGCAATTCCATTTGCCGCCCGTCGACATGAACCGGTTGCGCAGGAACGAATAGAGCGCCTCCTGGTCCTCCAGCCGGACCGAGTCGTCGCGCGGATCGTTGACGAGCCGCAAACCTTTGATGATTCCCTTGTTGTCGATCAGGACCGACATGACGGCCGGAATGCCATAGACCTTGGTGCCGGCACCTGCGATGATCTCGTCGTAATTGTTGGCCTTGGCCCAATATTCGAGTTCGTCGTCGTAACGGAAATAGACCTCGCGCCAGCCATTGGCCTCGGGGGTGCAGGTCATGAAATCGGACCAGCCGGAGAGGGGCTGGGACGGCGGTCCACCATTGGTGCCGCAGGCAAAATCTGCAAAGCCTTCGGGAATGGCCGTGGTGGGCTGGCCAAGCTGAATTTTCCAAACATCGCCTTGCACAGGATAGCGGGCGGCGACCGCTGGCCAAATCAGGCTAGCTGTCGTCATCATGGCAAGAAATGCAGGCAGTATCGAGCGAAACATCGATCGCGGTGCTCCAGGGAGGGGGAAGCGGTGCCGGAAAGCCGACAATGCGCCGCAGAGTAGCGGTTCCGGCGGCACCGTGAAAAGTTAGAAATCTCCGACTATCAAAAAAGGACTTCTCCTATGTCTATCGCATCCAGAACCCGTGCCGCGGCGGTGGCGCACAAGCTGACAGCCGCAGGCGCATTTGCTGCCGGTGTATTGGCCCTCGGGTTCCTCGCCCAGCCTGCTTTCGCCCAGGACACGGGGGGCGAGCGCATCTACTTCGACAAGGGCCAGTGCAACCAGTGCCATGGCAAGTTCGGCAACGGGGTCGGCGACGATCCGCGCGAATCGGGCGCCAATTTCCGCGCCATGACTCTCGACAAGCCGACGCTGATCATGATCATTTCCTGCGGCGTGCCCGGCACCAACATGCCGTATTTCGACAAGTTCTCTTATACCGATGACCGCTGCTACGGGCAGACGGCGGCCCAGATTGGCTCGCAAAAGCCGCAGCAGCCCCTCGCCGATTTCCTTGCCAAGCGCGACATCAGCGTGGTGGCCGATTACCTGCTGCAGAATTTCATCAACAAGGGCCCGGTCAAGCCGGGTGAGCAGCCCCCCAATGGCGCGACCGGTTCGACCGCTCCCGAGCCCGAGCACTGAGTAGGTCTGAGATGCGGCGTCTAACGTTCGTCATTGCGTATTGCGTCATGCTGGGCTGCCTTCCGGCGGCGCAGCCGGCCCTTGCGCAGGCCGCGATCCCGCCCGGGGCAACACCCCCGGCGGCCTCCTGCCCGGGCTGTTCCCTGGCGGAAGCGGATTACAAGCGGCGCGATCTTACCGGCGCCGATTTCTCCAAGGCCAATCTCAAGGACGGCGTGTTTCACCGCGCCGTCCTGCTCCACGCCAATTTTGCCGGGGCCAATCTCAACGGCGCCAACCTCAACCTGACGAAATCGGCGCAGGCCGATTTCGCCGGCGCCGACATGACCAATGGGCTGCTCTACGAGGCCGACGCGTCGCACGCCGATTTCAGCGGCACGGTCCTCAACGGCGCCAAGATGCAGGAATCGCGCATGCTGGGCGCCAGGTTCGACGGCGCGAAGATGGACTATTCCTTCCTCAACGATGCGCGGTTCGACAACGCCAGCCTCAAGAAGGCTTCCCTGCAGCACGCAAACCTCTCCGACGCCGTGTTCACCCGGGCCGACCTCGAGGGGGCAAATCTCTCCGACAGCGGGTTGCTGAGCGCCAAATTTCGCGGGGCCAATCTGCGGGGCGCCAACCTCGCCGGTGCCGATCTCTACCGTGCCGACCTGACCGACGCCGACTTGACCGGCGCCAACCTGACCGGCGCCCGCCTGAGCCTTACCCGCACCGAGGGCGCAAAGCTCGATAACGTCAAGCTGAAGGGCGCGTTGATGCCCGACGGCTCGATCCACCCATGACGCGGCCACTCGCGACATAGGACCTCACGGGGCTGGGCTGGGCTGGGCTGGGCCGAGCCGCCCGGTCCCGGTTCACCGGTCGATATTTCTCAGCCATCAGCTGGGGAAAATATGCGGTGGTGCGCATAAGGGGCTCGGTGCCGCGCAAGGAATCGGTGAGGCTCAGGGCAGGGCGCCGACCCATGGGGGAGGCGCGCCGGGAGCCTGAACAGCGTGCACAGCACCAATCCTCCGCCGCCCGTCTCTGCCGTGGACCAGCAGAGCATGCTGCTCGCCGTGCACCAGGAACTGAGCGCCTATATGCGCTTCCGGTCGGATCCGGAATACCTCTACGCCGCCGCCTCGATTGCCGGTTCCGGCGCCGTGGCGTGGGGAATTGCGGCACTGCCCGGCGACTATCCCTGGGCGCATTGGGTGGCGGCCATCGGCGTGATTGTTGCCGGGACAACGGTCTGCATCAAGATTGGCCGCGAACACCGTGAGTATGAACGGGCCAATGCGGTCCGCGCCGCGACGGCATGCAAGCTTGCCGCGCTCGGCCCAGAAGCGGCGGCGGCAATTCCGCCCCTCTGGCTTGAGAGCAAGAGCGAGCGGCGCCACTATTGGTCGATGGCGCCCGTGATGGTCTGGTCGGTGGTTGCCGCACTGGTCTGCGTCGCGACCTTATTCGGCAAATAGGCGGGACGTCGGACGAAGGGCTCGGCCGGTGGTGGAGGGAACAGGCGGCGCAAGTCGCAACCGCGCCGCCTGTCGAAGGATCTTCAGCTGCTCATCGGGGCTAGCCGGCGGTTAATGGCCAGCGCGACCAGCGTGACGATGGCACCGGAGAGCAGATAGGCCCCCGCGAAGGGGAGGCCATATCGGCTGGAAATGCTCAGCGCCACGAGCGGCGCAAAGCCGGCGCCGCACAGCCAGGCGAAGTCCGAGGTCAGCGCCGATGCCGTGTAGCGGTAGCTCGGCAAAAACGCCGAGGCGAGTGAGCCGGAGGACTGACCGAACGACAGCCCCAGCAGGATGAAGCCGAGCACCATGTAGATGGCTTCGCCGAGTTCCCCACCATCGAGCAATTGCGGCGCAAAGCCGCTGAAGGCCGCAATGGCAATGGCGATTTCTACCAGCAGCGCCCGCCGTCCGATGCGGTCGGCGATCGGTCCCGACGCGATGATCGCCAGGAACCCGAACACCGCGCCCACCAGTTCGATCACCAGGAAGCGCGACACGTCCTGATGCGTAAAGAGGAGCACCCAGGAGAGCGGAAACACCGTCACCATGTGGAACAGCGAAAAGCTCGCGAGCGGCACGAGGGAGCCCAGGGCGATCTGCCGGCCATTCTTGTTCAGGGTTTCGCCCACCGGGGCCGCCTCAAGGTCGCGATGGTTGAAGGCGGCCTCATAGGACGGAGTGACCACGATGCGCAGGCGGGCGAACAGCGCCACCACGTTGATGGCGAAGGCCACGAAGAACGGATATCGCCAGCCCCAGCTCAGAAATTCATCGGTCGACAACTGGGACAAGAAGTAGGAAAAGAGCCCGGCAGCAAGGATGAGTCCCACGGGGGCGCCGAGCTGTGGGATCATTGCATACCAGCCCCTCCGATTTTCGGGGGCATTCAGCGCGAGCAGGGATGGGAGACCATCCCAGGCGCCACCGAGGGCCAGTCCCTGGCCAATTCGGCAGACCGCCAGCAGCACGATTGCCATCCCGCCGATCTGCTCGTGGCTGGGAAGGAAGGCAATTGCGACAGTCGAGCACCCCAAGAGGAACAAGGCTATTGTCAGTTTGGGGCCTTTTCCCCATGCATGGTCAATTGCCATGAAGATGACCGATCCCAGCGGTCGCGCGACAAACGCCAAGGCAAAGATGGCAAACGAAAAGATAGTTCCAGTCAACGGATCGACATGCGAAAAGATCAGCCTTGGGAACACCAACACCGACGCTATGGCGTAGACGAAAAAATCGAAAAATTCCGAACTTCTGCCAATGATCACCCCGACCGCGACATCACCGGGTTCGACCTTTTGGCCGCGCGAAGCTGTTCGCTCGGTCAAGGGACGAAGGGGTGGGGGTGAAGTGGCGATACTCGTAGCATTCATGATAGCTCGCTCCTCTCGAGAATATCGGGTCGCTAACCTCCAAGTCGTTCGGCCCGGGAACGGTTCCGGCTCTTTACGAGCTCTTCCATTCCTGCGACAGAATGCGCAGGGATTGGACAAATTGTCCACTTCCCCCGCTCCAGCCCCGGCGCTACGGCAGCGCCGTCAAATCAATCTCTATTGAAGGGAACTATCGTGCGCGCGCTCCGCCTCGTGGCCCTGCTGCCTCTCCTCTTGCCTTTGGGTGCCTGCAACGCGGTGGTCTTGAACCCCGCGGGCGACGTGGCGATGCAGCAACGAGACCTGCTCCTCTACTCAGTTGGGCTGATGCTTATCGTCATCATCCCGGTCATTGTTCTCACCATTTTCTTCGCTTGGCGCTATCGCGCGTCCAACACCGAAGCGACCTATGATCCCGAGTGGGATCACTCTGCCCGCCTCGAGGTTGTGATCTGGGCGGTGCCGCTGCTGATCATTATTTGCCTGGGCGCACTGACCTGGGTGGGTACGCATGTGCTCGATCCCTTCCGTCCTCTCAGCCGCATCGCCCCGGGCCAACCGGTCCCGGCGAATGTCCAGCCCCTCGACGTCGAAGTCGTCGCGCTCGACTGGAAGTGGCTGTTCATCTACCCGCAATACGGCATCGCCACCGTGAACGAAGTCGCGGCGCCGGTGAACCGGGAGATTGATTTCCACATCACCTCGGCAACGGTGATGAACTCGTTCTTCATCCCCGCCCTCGCCGGCCAGATCTACGCGATGGCCGGAATGGAAACGCAGCTGCACGCCGTCATCAACCAGGCCGGCAGCTACCAGGGCCTGTCGGCCAATTATAGCGGCGCTGGCTTTTCGGGAATGCACTTCACCTTCAAGGGTCTCTCCGACAACGACTTCAACTCCTGGGTTTCCAGCGTGAAGACCGCCGGCGGCTCCCTCGATCGGGGCACCTACCAGTCGCTCGAGCGGCCAACCGAAAACGAGCCGGTGCACCGTTACGCAAGCGTCGATAACGGGCTCTTCCACGCGATCGTCAATGAGTGCGTGGCAAGCGGCTCGATGTGCATCGACCAGATGGCTTCAGTCGATGCCAAGGGCAGCCTCGGCATGGCCGGCATTCACAATGTCGTCCAACTGGCGGACAACCGGCTTGCGGCAAAAGGCGCCGCCGTCGGTCCGCTCCGGACTTTCGTCGCCGCGCTCTGCACCGGGGCTGATGGCGGCTATGGCGCCGGCAAGCCGGCGATGCCGGCATCCACCGGCCTGCTGCGGGTGAATCTCCCGCTGGCTCAGGCCAGCCCGTCCGAGACCCTGCAGTCGAGCGCCGTCCTCCCGGCCGCGCTCGTGCCGACCCATTCCTGATTAGGGAACTGCCTGATGTCTACATCCTCCATTATAAACTTCGTATTCGGTCGCCTAACGCTCAGTGAGTTGCCACTAGACGAGCCTATCGTCGTCGTAACGTTCATCGCGGTGGCCCTCGGTGGCCTCGCAGTGCTGGCTGCCCTCACCTACTTCAAGCTCTGGGGCTATCTCTGGAAGGAGTGGTTCACCAGCGTCGACCACAAGCGCATTGGCGTCATGTACATGGTGCTGGGCCTGGTGATGTTCGTCCGCGGCTTCTCGGACGCCATCATGATGCGCGGGCAGCAAGCCATGGCCTTTGGCGGCTCCCAGGGCTACCTGCCGGCTTCCCACTACGATCAGGTGTTCACCGCCCACGGCGTCATCATGATCTTCTTTGCCGCGATGCCGTTCGTGACGGGACTGATGAACTTTGCAGTTCCGATGCAGATCGGCGCGCGCGACGTGTCCTTCCCGTTCCTCAATAACATGAGCTTCTGGATGACCGTCGCCGGCGCGGTGCTGGTGATGATGTCGCTGTTCATCGGCGAGTTCGCGCGCACCGGCTGGCTGGCCTATCCGCCGCTGTCGGGCAAGGAATTCAGCCCTGATGCCGGCATGGATTACTACATCTGGGCGCTGCAGATCGCTGGCGTCGGAACAACGCTCTCAGGCATAAATCTGATAGCGACCATCATCAAGCTGCGTGCCCCGGGCATGACGATGATGAAGTTGCCGGTCTTCGTCTGGACGGCGCTCTGTACCAACGTCCTGATCGTTGCGGCCTTCCCGGTCCTTACCGCCGTCCTCGCGCTGTTGACACTTGACCGCTATGTCGGGACCGACTTCTTCACCAACAATCTCGGGGGCAACCCCATGATGTATATCAACCTTATCTGGATCTGGGGCCACCCGGAGGTATACATCCTGATCCTGCCGCTGTTCGGCGTCTTCTCTGAAGTCACCGCGACGTTCACCGGCAAGAAGCTGTTCGGGTACACCTCGATGGTCTATGCGACCATCGTCATCACGGTCCTCGCTTACCTCGTTTGGCTCCACCACTTCTTCACGATGGGGTCGGGTGCGGACGTGAACTCGTTCTTCGGCATCACCACGATGATCATTTCGATCCCGACCGGTGCCAAGATCTTCAACTGGCTGTTCACCATCTACCGGGGCCGCGTTCGGTTCGAGCTGCCGATGATGTGGACCATCGCGTTCATGATCACGTTCGTGATCGGCGGCATGACTGGTGTCATGCTGGCGGTGCCGCCGGCGGACTTCGTACTGCACAACAGCCTGTTCCTCGTCGCCCACTTCCATAACGTCATCATCGGCGGCGTCGTGTTCGGCACGTTCGCAGCCATCTCCTATTGGTGGCCCAAGGCTTTCGGGTTCAAGCTCGACAAGTTCTGGGGCATGGTGAGCTTCTGGTTCTGGGTCGTCGGGTTCTACTTCGCCTTCATGCCGCTCTATGTGCTGGGCTTCATGGGCGTCACCCGCCGGACACGCGTGTTCGACGATCCGTCGCTCCAGGTCTGGTTCGTGATCGCTGCCTTCGGTGCCTTGCTGATCGCCCTGGGAATCCTGTCGTTCTTTATCCAGATCGGCGTCAGCATCAAGAATCGCGACAAGCTGCGCGACTTCACCGGCGATCCGTGGGGGGGCCGTACCCTCGAATGGTCGACCTCATCGCCGCCGCCGGCCTACAACTTTGCCTTCCAGCCCGTCGTTCATGATCGCGACACCTGGTCGGACATGAAGCAGCACGGCTATGTGCGCCCGACCGATGGGTTCAAGCCGATCCACATGCCGAGCAACACCGGCACCGGCCTCATCCTCGCCGCCTGTGCCCTGGCCTTCGGCATCGGCATGATCTGGTACATGTGGTGGCTGGCCGTCCTTGGCTTCGTCGCCCTCCTGGTCGTCGCCATTCACCACACCTACAACTACAAGCGCGACTTCCACATCTCGCGGGATGAGGTCGTCGAGACGGAAGGCGAGCGCACTGTCATGCTCGCCGCCAAGGGGTAAGCCATGAGCACGAAAGTCGTAAACGCCCAAGCGGGCACCGGGGAAGCGCCGGTGTTCTACCTCCGTGACGAGCATGAGCACCCCGAAGGCGCGAGCACCATGCTCGGCTTCTGGATGTACCTGATGAGCGACTGTCTCATCTTCGCGATGCTCTTTGCGACCTACGCAGTGCTCAGCGGCAATTATGCCGCTGGGCCGACGCCGAAGGACATCTTCGAACTGCCGCTCGTGGCCGTTAACACCACGATGCTGCTGCTTTCGTCGATCACCTACGGGTTTGCCATCCTCGCGATGCAGAAGGGGTCGGCGAAACAGACGCAGATCTGGATGGTGGTCACCGCCATCTTCGGCCTCTGCTTCGTTGGCATCGAGCTGAGCGAATTCGCCCATCTCATCGCCGATGGTGCAACGCCGCAGCGCAGCGCCTTCCTATCGTCCTTCTTCACGCTGGTCGCGACACACGGCCTGCACGTCAGCTTCGGCCTCCTCTGGATGGTGGTGCTGTTCTTCCAGGTGCGGAAGCACGGCCTCATTCCAGCCAATCGCCGGCGCCTGATTTGCCTCAGCATGTTCTGGCACTTCCTCGACGTCATCTGGATCGGCGTCTTCACTGTTGTCTATCTGATGGGAGTGCTGAGATGAGCACCGACACCCACGCTGGCCACGGCCACCACGACGACCACGCCCACGATGATGGCGCTGCGCACGGCACCCTGCGCAGCTATGCCACCGGTTTTGTCCTCTCCGTCATCCTCACCGCCATTCCGTTCTGGCTGGTGATGAGCGGGGCGCTGCCCGACAAGGCGGTGACGATCGCGGTGGTGCTGGCCATGGCGGCCGTGCAGATCGTGGTTCACATGATCTACTTCCTCCACATGTCGCCGAAGGTGGAGGCGGGCTGGTCGATGCTGGCCCTCGTCTTCACGGTGATGGTCATCGTCATTGCGCTGAGTGGATCGATCTGGGTCATGTACCACCTCAATGCCAACATGATGCCGATGTCTGCGGAGCAGATGAGAGACATGCCGTGATCAACGGCAATGCCGGCAGGGGCGGGGCGAGCAAGGCGGGCGCCGTAGAGCGCGTCCGCACGCCGCGCCCCCTGCACACTCTGGTGACGCTCGGGCTGCTTGCAGCCTTGGGCGTCGCCCTGCTGCTCGGCCTGGGTATCTGGCAACTCGAGCGGCGCGTCTGGAAACTGGACCTGATCGAGCAGGTCGACGCGCGCGTCCATGCGGATCCCGTCCCGGCCCCGGGCGCTTCGGCATGGCCCACGATAACCACCGATGCCGACCAATACCTGCGCGTGACTGCCCGCGGGCATTTCCTCAATGACAAAGAGACGCTGGTCCAGGCCGTGACCGATCTCGGCAGCGGCTTCTGGGTCCTGACCCCGCTGGTTACGGATCAGGGCTCCACCGTCTTGATCAATCGCGGCTTTGTTCCCCCAGACCAGCGCGCGCCGTCGTCCCGGGTTGCAGGCGAGATCGCCGGCGAGGCGGTCGTGACCGGCCTGCTGCGGATCACCGAGCCGGGCGGCGGGTTCCTGCGCAGCAACGATCCAGAGCACGACCGTTGGTATTCGCGTGACGTCGCGGCCATTGCATCCGCCCGTCAGTTGGATCACGTCGCGCCCTACTTCATCGACGCCGATGGGACACCCAATCCGGGCGGCTCCCCGGTTGGCGGGCTCACCGTCATCAGTTTTCCCAACAATCACCTGGTCTACGCGCTGACCTGGTTCGTGCTGGCAGCGATGCTGGCAGGCGGGGCGGTTTATGTCGGCTACGACGAATGGCGGTTCCGCAAGAGCTACCGCCAATAAGGCTTCCGCAACCGGTTTTTACCGGCTGCGTGCCTTGGCGGCGCCTCGCTTGCGATTTAACGGTTTCCGTCGTACGGACGACGTGAACGAAAGACGGATGCAGGGCTGTTGGTCAGCCCGGCGTCATTAGAGCGCTTCCAGGAAAAGTGGCCGCCATTTTTCCGGCTCGGGAACGCGACGCAACTTGGAGATCCTTCAGCGTTTCCTTGAAACGATGAACGGCTCTGGACGGGTGCCTATGAGACCCAGACCCGGTTCAAACGCAGCGGCGGCAATGGCCGCTTCGCCAGATACCTCCGGCCGCAAGAACATGCTGCTGCTGATCCAGTTGCGCTGGATGGCGGTGGCCGGTCAGATCGTCACCATCGTCGTCGTTCAGTTCGGGCTGGGCATTCCCCTGCCGCTGGTGCCGATGGGTGCGGTTCTCGGCGCGCTTGTCATGTTCAACATCGTCAGCCGCATCTGGCTCCATAACCGCTCCGAGGTCGACAACAAGCAATTGTTGCTGGAGCTGATGGTCGATGTGGCGGCATTGACGGCCCAGCTCTTTCTCAGTGGCGGCGCCGCCAACCCTTTCACTTTCCTTTATCTGCTGCAGGTAACGCTGGCCGTGGTCCTGCTCGACACGCTGTCGGCCTGGGCAGTGGTGGCGCTCACTTGCGCCTGCTTCATTCTCTTGACCGGCGTCAGCGCGCCGCTGCAGCTCCCGTCGGGGGGCATCGAAAGCCTGTTCACCCTGCATATCGCGGGCATGCTCTTGTGCTTCATCGTCGATGCAGCCTTGCTCGCGCTGTTCACAACCCGGATCACGCGCAACCTTCGCGAACGGGACACTTACCTTGCCGCCCTCCGCGAGCATGCGGTCGAGGAGGATCACATCGTGCGCATGGGCCTGCTCGCTTCCGGGGCCGCCCATGAACTGGGTACGCCACTCGCGTCGCTGTCGGTCATTCTTGGCGATTGGCGGCACATGCCCAAGCTCATGAACGACCCCGAGATCGCCCAGGAGATCTTCGAGATGCAGGCGTCGCTGGCGCGGTGCAAGACCATCGTTACCGGCATCCTCATGTCGGCCGGCGAGGCGCGCGGCGAACAGCCGGCCGTGACCAGCGTCGGGGCATTTCTCCGCAAGGTCGTGGACGAGTGGCGGCGCGCCCGGTCGGCGACGACGCTATTCTTCGAGAACGCCATCACCGAAGACATTCAGATTGTCGTCGATACGACGCTGGAACAGGTCGTCTTCAATGTCCTCGACAATGCCTATGAGGTTTCGCCGGACAGGGTGCATCTGTCTGCCTATCGCAACGGCCCAATGCTGGTGCTGCGCATCACCGATGCCGGCCCCGGCTTCCCGCAGGAGATGCTGGCCCAATTCGGCAAGCCCTATCAATCGAGCAAGGGGCGACCGGGCGGTGGCCTCGGGCTGTTCCTCGTGGTGAACGTGGTGCGCAAACTGGGTGGTATTGTCACGGCTCGCAACCAGCCGGAAGGGGGCGCGGTGGTGAAAATCGAGCTTCCGCTGAAGACCCTCATGATCAACGGAGGGCAACGTGCCGCCTGATCACCTGCTGCTGATCGTTGAAGACGACCAGGATTTTGCCAGGACGCTCAAGCGTTCGTTCGAACGTCGCGGCTATTCGGTGGTGCACGCGGCCGGGATGGAGGAGGTGGAGTCGGTCCTCATCGCGCATTCGCCCGATTATGCGGTGGTGGACCTCAAGCTTGCCAGCGGCTCCGGCCTTCTTTGCGTGGAAAAGCTCCATGCCCATAATGAGGCCATGCAGATCGTGGTGCTGACCGGCTTTGCCAGCATCGCGACGGCGGTCGAGGCGATCAAGCTCGGCGCCAGCCACTATTTGGCCAAGCCGTCGAATACCGACGACATTGAGGCGGCTTTCAGCAAGGGCGCCGCGGGCGACCCCGAGGTGGCCCTGACGCAGCGGCCGACCTCGTTCAAGACGCTTGAATGGGAGCGCATCCACGAGATGCTGGTCGAGACCAACTTCAACATCTCGGAGACGGCGCGACGGCTGGGCATGCACCGCCGCACGCTCGCCCGCAAGCTGGAGAAGCGCCCGATCAAGTGATCTGGGCTTTGCGCCGTGCGCACTGTGGCCTGCTTCGGGATGGCCGATGCTCCGGCGAGCAGCGTTAGGCGACGCTCATCAGCCTTTCCGCCGCGTCTCGACGCTGGTCGGGCCGACATACCAGTCCTTGGCTGCCACTTCCTCGAACACCACCCAGACGTCGCTGTCGGCAAGGCCGGTGGTTTCGGTGATCGCCGCGGAGATCCGCTTGGCGATCTTTTCCTTCTTGCCTTCCGGATCGTCGGCGATGACTTCCTTGACGAGGCGAATGTTCACGAACGGCATGTTTCCTCCCTGTGCCGGCCGATCCTGGCCCGCTATCTGACGGCCTTCTGTCCTCCGGCGGCGGTGATCACGCCCACGATGATGAGCCCGGTGAGCAGCAGGCGAACACCAGGGCTCACGCCGAAGGTATTGAGCATGGTCAGGAGAAGCACCATGAACAGCGCCGCGCCCCAGATGCCGGGGACGTTTGCCTTGCCGCCGGCGACCGACGTGCCGCCGATGACCACCACGGCAATCGAGCTCAGCAGGTATTCGTCGCCGATGTCGACGTTGGCGCCGCGGAAATAGCCGGCCAGCAGCGCGCCGCTGATCCCCGCCAGCGTGCCCGAGAGCATATAGGTGATGAGGCGGATACGCTCGACCGGAATGCCGGCCAGCCGCGCCGCGCGCATATTCTGGCCGATGGCCAGCACCGAGCGGCCAAACACCATGCGCTGCAGGGCAATGCCCGCAACGATCGCGAGCAGCACGCCCGCGATGGCGAGGACGGGAATGCCGAAGACGACGACATTCATGAGATCGGCGTAGGCCTCCGGCGGCTTGATCTGCAGGCCGCGTCCATAACTGATGTCGATGGACAGGATGATGAAGCTCGAGGAGAGCGTGGCGATGATCGGCGGGATGCGCAGCAGCCGGATCAGTCCGTAATTGGCAAGCCCGATCGCCGCGCCGCTGGCGAGGGCCGCGATCAGCCCCACCGCGATCATCGAATCGTTACCGTCCATCACCTTCATGGCGACGGCGCTGGCGAGTCCGATATTGGCCGGCAGCGACAGGTCGACATTGCCAGGCCCCAGGGTGATGACGAACATCTGCCCGATGCCCACCACCACCATGAACACGGCGAGCGCCAGGGCCGCGGTGACCATGCCCCCGGCACCGTAGCCTCGGGTGAAGACAATTGCGGCGACCCAGACGATCAGTGCGCCCACATAGGACCAGATCCAGGGCTTGCGGAGAAGTGTTGAAGCCATCGTCATGTTCAAGCCCTCCGGCCGAGCAGCGCCCGCGCCGCCAGCACCACGATGAGGATCACGCCGTTGGCACCCGCCTGCCAGTCGGTCGGAAGGTGCATGAAGGTGAGGAGAGGGGAGGCGGCGAGAGCCAGCGTCAAGGCGCCGATCACCGCCCCGATCGGGGAGACGCGGCCGCCGACGAACTCGCCACCGCCCAGGATCACGCCGGCGATCGCCAGCAGGGTGTAGCCATTGCCGATATTGGCATCGGCCGAGGTGGTGATGCCGATCAGCGCCATGCCGGACAGCACGCCGAACACGCCCGCCATGGCGAACATTATGACCTTGGTCTTGAGCAACGACCAGCCGGCGCGGCCGATCGCCTGGCCATTACCGCCGGCGCCGCGCAACACCGCGCCGTAGGAACTGCCCATCAGGCCGAAATGCACTACCAGGGCGATCACTATCGCCGCAAGGATGGGAAACGGCACGAAGGGCGGCTTGAAGCTCATGATGCCGAGCAGCCAGCTCGGCGCGGTGCCGCCCGGCTTGGGCAGAACAAGGATGGCGAGGCCCTGCCAGACGAAACTCATGCCCAACGTGACCACGATGGAGGGCAGGTTGCGAAGATGGATCAGCGCGCCCAGCCCGGCATAGACTGCGATCGAGGCCAGGAGGATCAGCACGCCGATCAGCGGCGCATCGTGGAGCCAGGTCGCCGTCACGCAACCGACGAAGCCGACATAGGTGCCGATCGACAGGTCGAGTTCGTTGATGGTGATGACGAACATCTGGGCGATCGTCGCCAGCGCGATCGGTATGGCCAGGTTCAGCATCAGGCTGAAGCCGAAATAGCTGATGGCGCGCGGGTTGAGATAGGCGATGGCGAGGAGGATCAGCACCAGCGACAGCGTCGGCAGCAGATTGCGCAGAAGGCGCGCAACGTTCAACGGCCGCCGGCCAGCATCGACCGGCGCCGGTATCGAAGTAGTAGTCATTTCCCGCCTTCCGCGAACGAGGCCTGGATGACTCTTTCCTCGGACAGTTCGCTGTGTTCGAGCGCCGTAACGATGCGGCCATTGCGAAACACGTAGACGCGGTCGCAATTGTACAATTCGTCCGTCTCGGTGGTGTACCAAAGGAAGGTGCGGCCCTGCCGCGCCTCTTCGTGGATAAGCCCGTAGACCTCGAGTTTGGTGCCCACGTCCACGCCGCGCATGGGATCATCCATGAGGATGATTTCAGCGTCCGAGCCGAGTGCGCGGGCAAACAGGGCTTTTTGCTGATTGCCGCCGGAGAGCGACAGGATGTTGTTGCCGAGATCGGGCGTGCGGATGCCGATCCGCTTTTGCCAGGTGGTGGCGAGTTCCTCTTCGCGTTCGGGGGAAATCAGTAGCCCCTGGCGCAAGAGCTTGAGCGAACCGACGCCGATATTGTCGGCGATCGACCACAGCGGAAAAATCCCGTCGGTCTGGCGGTCGCCGGCCACGAGGGCAACGGGCGCCGTCACCGAAATGCCCGCCCTGTTGTTGTCGAAAACGTCGATGAGGAGTTTCGTCTGCCCATGCCCGGCAAGGCCGGCAAGGCCAATGATTTCACCCTTGCGCGCCGTCAGCCGGGTGTCGTTCGGCTGCGAGGCGGGAATCGCGCTGACGACCACCGGGGTGCCATCGGGAACCGGGGTACGTTCACTTTTGGCCGCCGCTTTGTGCTCGGCGCCGCCCATTGTGGCAACCAGGCGCTCGCGGTCAAAGGCGCTGGCGGCATCGGTGGTCACCACCTTGCCGTCGCGCATCACCACGATCCGGTCGCTGGTCCCCAGCACTTCGCCGAGCATGTGCGAAATCAGGATGCAGCTGACGCCCTGCGCTATGCTGCGGCGCACGAAGGCAAGAAGCTGCCCAGCCGTGTGCGCATCGAGCGAGGAGGTCGGTTCATCCAGGATGACGAGGTGCAGCGGATCATCGGTAACCGTGAACGCGCGCGCCACCTCGACCATTTGCCGCTTGCCGATCGAGAGGTCCCCGACGACGTCGCCCGGCTGGATCCCGTGGCCGGGAAAGATTTCGTCGAGCCGCCCCATGATCAGGTCGGCCGCGCGCTTCCGCCAGCCCCAGCCCTTGATCGAGCTGTGGCTGATGCGCGTGTTTTCCGCAACCGTCAGGTTGGGGCAGAGCGACAGCTCCTGAAACACGCAGCGGACGCCCACCCGGCGGGCCCGCTGCACGGAATATGCCGCTTCCGGGCCGCCCTGGATGGTGATTGTTCCCTCGGTGGGCGTGCCGGTGCCCGCGAGGATGTGCATGAGCGTCGATTTGCCGGCGCCGTTATGGCCGACGAGCCCGATGCACTCGCCTGCACACAGATGAAAATCGACGCCATCCAAGGCGCGGACGGCGCCATAGTGCTTTTTGACGCCGTCCAGTTCGATGATGTTATTGCCTTCGGGCATTTCACTCAAACCTTGCCCGAAGGCACTAGCCGTCTATTTCTTCATGTTGGCCTGGATCGCCTTGTCGGCGTCGGCCTGGGTATATTCGGTAGTGGCAACGCCGCCCTGCGGGATGTTCTTCAGCGCCGCCTCGAAATTGCTCTGGTCAAAAGCGAGGTACGGCACCACCAGATCGTGCGGCACGTTGGTCTTGCCGTCGAGCACCTGCTGCGCCACCCAGAAGGCAAGCGTGGACAGGCCCGGCGCAATGGAGGCCGACCAGCTCTGGTAGCCGTTCTTGTCCTTCTGTTCCTTCCACCACTGCAGCTCGTCCTGGCGGTTGCCCATGATGATGGTCGGAACCGGCTTGCCGGCGGCAATGAACGCCTGCGCGGCGCCATAGCCGTCACCGCCCTGGTCAACCACGCCCACGATATCTGGGAGCGACGGCAGCACGGTCGCCACGGCCTTCTGCGCCGTGGTCTGGTCCCAGTTGCCGGTCACCGAATTGACGATCTTGAACTCGGGATGGGCGGCAACGGCATCGACAAGGCCCTTGTGGATGGCATCATCGATCGAGGTGCCGGCGAGGCCGCGAATTTCGAGCAAATTGCCACCCTTGGGGTGGAACTTGGCCATCTCCTCGACCTGCTGCTTGCCCATGCCTTCGAAGTCGATGGCGAGGCGATAGGCGCAAGGCTCGGTCACGATACCGTCGAAGGACACGACCGTGATGCCGGCATCGCACGCCTGCTTCACCGCGCCGTTGAGCGCATCGGGCGAGCCGGCGTCGACGACGATGGCGTTGTAGCCCTGCAGGATCAGGTTCTGGATCTGGGCGGCCTGGGTCGGCACTTCCTGGTCGGCGGTGGTGAAGGAATCTGCCGCGGCGACGATCTTGTCTGCGACGGCCTTCTTGCCGACATCGTCCCAGCCCTTGAGCATGGACTGACGCCAGGAATTACCGGCGTAATTATTCGAGAGCGCGATGCGCATTCCCGAGGTATCCGCGTAAGCGGTGCCCGCGACGAGAATCGAAACGAGCGCTCCCAGGACCAGGGACTTCTTCATTGGCAATTTACCTCCCAAGACACCCGCCCTTAGGAGTTACGGGCGAGTAGATGCTAAAACGTGGCACAATCGCACCGGCCGGTCAATGCGCTAACATGTTAGCCGCCCAAAACGAACAATCTGTCGCGACATCAGGCATTTAGCCCTTGACCGCGCCCGCGGTGAGCGAACCGCTGATCTGCCGATACATGATCAGGCCGAGAATTGCCGGAGGCAGGGCGCCGACAATCATGACGGCGGAGGCCAGCCCCCACTGCACGCCGCCGCCGCTCGCCGCAAAGAAGAACGAGGCGCCCACAGTTACCGGCACGGCGTTGTTTGTCGTCAGCATCAGCCCAAACAGGAATTCGTTCCAGGCGGTGATGAAGCCGAAAATGGCGCAGGTAACCAGCGCCGGACGCACCACCGGCCGGATGATTCCAGCCATGATCTGCCAGGTCGCGGCGCCGTCGATCTTGGCGGCCTCGTCGAGCTCGACCGGCACGTCGGCGATGGCATTGACCAGCACCACGACGGCCAGCGGCAGGTTGACGATCGTCAGGATCAGGCCGAGCCCCAATTGCGTGTCGAGCAGCCCCACCGCCTGGTACATCATGTAGATCGGGATGGCGAAGATGATAAGCGGCACGGCCCTGAGGTTGACGATCGCCGGCATCAGGAATCTTCGCCCGAAATCGCCCCGGGCCAGCGCGTAGGCGGCCGGAAAAGCCAGCAGGATGGCCAGGATCGTCCCGATCGCCGATACCATAAAACTGTTGGCGAGATAGGCATAGATGTTGAGCCGGTCGCTAACCTGCAGCACCGCCAAGTAATTCTCGATCGTGGGCTGGTTGATCCAGAGCCCGGGGTTGATCGAGAGCTCGCCGCTGCTCTTGAATGAGGTCACGAGCGTGGCGATCACCGGGAAGTTGAGCGCCAGGACGGCAACGACATAAACGATCCAGCGCAGGATTTTCATCACGAGATCGCCCCCTTGCGGCGCCTGGCCAGCCAGCTCAGCATCACGAGCACCACCAGCGAAACGACGAAAAGCAGAATGGAGGCCGCGATTGCCTTGCCGATCGCTCCGTCCTTGAAGAAGGCCTCGTAGATATAGATCGAGATCGAAGCGGTAACGCCACCCGGACCACTTCCAACCAGCGTATAGACGTTGTCGAACACGCGGAATCCGTCGATGAAGCGGATGAACACTGCAACCGCGATGGTTGGCAGCATCAGCGGCAATTCGATCAATGTCAGCATCTGCCAGCGGGAGGCGCCATCGATCTGGGCGGCCTGCCGCGTCTCACCGGGAATGGCCTCGTAGGCGGTGTAGAACAGCAGGAAGGCAAACGGCGTCCACTGCAGCGTTTCGACCACGCAAAGCGTCCAGAACGCCGTATCGGCATCGAGGAAGGCCGGGCTGTTGTTGAAGAACATCTCGAGATAATAGGGCACCGGCCCGCCGAATTCGTTGAGCACCAGCCGGTACATCAGGCCCACCATCGAAGGCGCCACCATCAGTGGCAGCATCAGCAGCGCCATCAGGGCCGGACGCTTTTCGAGCAGCGGCGCCAGAAAGATCGCGAGGAACAGCCCGATCAGGCACTCGGCGACTGCCGTCAGCACGCCGAAGCGCAGCGAAAACCAGCAGGCCGACCAGAACGCATCGTCGGTCAGCGCGTCGCCGTAGTTGCCAAGGCCCGAGATCCTTGGGCTGCGCAGGGTCTCGAAGGTCACCTGCGAGAGGCTGTAGATGATGTCCAGCACCGTCGGAAAGCCGAGGAACAGCAGCAGGAAGATGACGAGCGGAGTCGTCAGCAACGCCCATTCGCGCCGGCGCATCCGCTCGGCACGGGTGAGTGGTTGTCTACTGGTCGGTGCTGCCAATGAGGTGCTTCTCCTGTTTGCTTGCGTGTTGGGCTACCCCTCACCTGCCTGCCGGCACCCTCTCCCAGAGGGGTGAGGGGACGGTGAGGCACCGCCTCGCCCTTTCTTCCTTCTCCCCTCGTGGGAGAAGGTGGCGCGAAGCGCCGGATGAGGGGGCAGCCACAGGCTCT
>DATJHO010000151.1:0-9038 GCA_035493835.1 Devosiaceae bacterium | reverse complement strand
TTACCGGGAAGGACAGCAACCCCGCGCCGAGAGCGACCTTGAGATCCTCGGGTGTCATCGTCATCCTCTGTTGTGGCTTCGCCTGTCCTGCCTAACAAGTCGTCGGACAAGGGTCAACATAGATATGACAAGTTACGACATGCCGTCCTGAATCAGTGACCGGTAGCGGCGCTGGCTGCCCCGCAGATGCGCCCGCATCGCTTCTCTTGCAGCCAGTTCGTCGCCGGCCGAAATGGCAGCAAGCTTTGCGCTGGCGAACGAGCAAACCTGCGAGACGGCGGCCGCAGCAGACAGCGTTTGCAAGTTTGTATGCTCGCCACCACCGAGGTCGGTCGCGCAGCCGCGGATTTAACGGAATGCCCGGAAATCGAAAGGGTGAGGAAGAACGTGCCGCCACTTTGAGCGGTCAGAAACGTCGCTTCGGCGTGACATTAGAACACTTCTAAAACATAATTATTGACTGCAGTAGTCAACTTATTCCAAAGGCCTCGCATGATGGCTATTCCCATGAGGTCAGAACGATGTCGCGGAACCTGTCTCGACTAGCGTCCCTATGTGCCTTCCTGCTGCTGTGGCCCGCCGTTGCGCGGGCGGACGACGGTATCCTCGTCTATAACGCTCAGCATCAGGCGCTGACCCAGTCCTGGGCTGATGGCTTCACCAAGGAGACCGGGATCAAAGTCACGCTGCGCAACGGTGACGACACGGAAATGGCTAACCAGATCGTTCAGGAAGGTGCGGCCTCGCCCGCCGATGTGTTCCTGACCGAAAACTCGCCGGCCATGGCCCTTGTCGACAATGCCGGCCTCTTCGCGCCGGTCGATGCGGCGACGCTGGCCCAGGTGCCGGAAACCTTCAAGGCCGGGGATGGAAAGTGGATCGGCATCGCCGCCCGCAGCACCGTCTTTGCCTACGACAAGACGAAACTGAAGGAAGCCGACCTGCCGAACTCGTTGCTCGATCTCGCGAGCCCGCAATGGAAGGGCAGGTGGGGGGCGGCGCCCGCCGGAGCGGATTTTCAAGCGATCGTGAGCGCCCTGCTGCAGCTCAAGGGCCAGCAGGCGACTGCCGACTGGCTCGGCGCGATGAAGACCAATGCGCTCCAATTCAAAGGCAATGGCGCCGCGATGAAAGCGGTTAACACCGGGCAGATCGAGGGCGCGGTGATCTACCACTATTACTGGTTCGGCGACCAGGCGAAGACGGCCGAGAACAGCGGCAATGTCGCGCTGCATTATTTCCGGCACCAGGATCCAGGCGCCTTCGTCAGCATCTCGGGCGGCGGCGTGCTTGCCTCCAGCAAGCATGCGGCCCAAGCGCAGGCGTTCCTGAAGTGGATCACCGGCAAGAATGGCCAGGATGTGCTCAGGACCGGCGATTCCTTCGAATACGCAGTGGGCAATGGAGCCCAGTCGAACCCCAAGCTCTTGCCGCTCGCCGACCTGCAGGCGCCGAGGATCGAGCCCGAGACGCTCAACAGCAAGGAAGTCGCGGACCTGATGACAGACGCGGGTCTGCTCTAGGCACTGGAAGGGGAGGCGCTTGGTGACCGCTGCAGGTCTGGCAACGACGAGCCGCGAACGCGCCCGCCTCCGGTCGCGACGGTCGGCGTTCGCGCCGATGGCGGTGGTGGCGGCGATCGTCTCGGTCGGTGCGGCGCTGCCATTGGCGTTCGTGGTGCTGGTGGCAGTGCAGACGGGTTGGGCAGCTTCGGCCCCGCTGGTGTTCCGGCCGCGCGTCGCCGAACTGTTGGTCAATACCGGGCTGCTCGTGCTGCTGACCGTGCCCATCTGCATTGTGCTGGGCGTCACCCTGGCCTGGCTCACCGAACGCAGCGATCTGCCCGGACGGAATGTGTGGTCCTGGCTCTCGGTCGCGCCGTTGGCGGTGCCGGCCTTCGTCCATAGCTATGCCTGGATCAGCGCGGTGCCCAGCCTAAACGGTCTTGCGGCCGGCGTGCTGATTTCGGTGCTGGCCTATTTCCCGTTCATGTACCTGCCGGTCGTCGCGGCAATGCGGCGGCTGGACCCAGCGCTCGAAGACGCCGCCGCCTCGCTCGGGCAGAAACCGGGCCAAGTCTTCCGCCGCGTGATGCTGCCGCAATTGCGCCTCGCCATCTGCGGCGGGGCGCTGCTGGTCGGGCTGCACCTTCTCGGCGAGTATGGCCTTTTCGCGATGATCCGCTTTGACACCTTCACCACGGCGATCATCGACCAGTTCCGCTCGACCTTCAACGGTCCGGCCGCCAATATGCTGGCGGGCGTACTCGTGGTCTGCTGCTTCGCTTTGCTCGGCGCCGAAACCTGGTTTCGGGGATCGTCCCGCTACGCCCGGATCGGCAGTGGCGCGGCGCGCCCGGCCGGACGCACGTGTCTCGGGCGGGCAACGGTTCCGTGCCTGCTGCTGCCTGCCGGGCTTGCGGTTCTCTCTCTGGGCGTGCCGCTGCTCACCCTGGGCAAATGGCTGCTCGCCGGTGGCGTTGCGGCATGGCTGACGCCGGAGCTCGGCGCGGCACTGTTTCAGACCGCACTTTGGTCGCTCGCCGGCGCCGCCCTCACGACCCTGGCGGCACTGCCGATGGCATGGCTGACGATCCGCGCGCCGGGGCGCATGGTGCGCTTCTTCGAGGGGCTGAACTATGTTGTCGGCGCGCTGCCGGGCGTGGTCATCGGCTTGGCGCTGGTCACCATCACCGTGCGCGTCGCCCAGCCGATCTACCAGACGGTCTGGACACTGCTGATCGCCTATGCGGTGATGTTTCTGCCGCGCGCGCTGATCAGCCTCAGGGCGAGCATCGCTCAAGCGCCCGCCGGCCTCGAGGAGATTGCCCAGAGCCTCGGGCGCCACCCCATCCACGCGCTCTGGAGCGTGACGCTCAGGCTGGCAGCGCCCGGCGCCGCGGCGTCGATGGCGCTCGTCGCCTTGGGCATTTCCAACGAGCTCACTGCCACGCAGATGCTGGCTCCGAACGGCACCGAGACACTGGCGACCGCGTTCTGGTCGCTTAGCGGCGAACTGGACTATGCATCTGCCGCACCTTATGCGGTGCTGATGATCATCGTCTCCTTGCCGCTTGTCTGGCTGCTCCACGCCCAATCGCAGCGGTTGGCCGGCCGGTGAGCTTTCTCGATATCAGCGGTATCAGCAAGCAGTTTGGGGCGGTAACCGCACTCGACGGTGTCGATCTGACGGCCGAGCGGGGGAGCCGCACGGCCATTGTCGGGCCCTCCGGTTCCGGCAAGACCACGCTGCTCCGCATCATCGCCGGTTTCGAGGTTCCCGATGCGGGCCGGGTCCTGCTCGACGGTGAGATGCTGGCCGATGGCCCGCGTTCGCTCCCCACGCACCAGCGCGGCATCGGCGTCGTTGCGCAGGACGGCGCGCTCTTTCCGCACCTGTCGGTCGCCGACAATATCGGCTTCGGATTGCCGCGCGGCTTTCCGGGCCGGGATTCCCACATCCTGGCCATGCTGGAAATGGTCGAGCTCGAAAGGTCGATGTTGGGTCGACGGCCCGACGAACTGTCGGGGGGCCAGCAGCAGCGGGTGGCGCTGGCGCGGGCCATGGCGACGCGGCCCAAGCTGATGCTGCTCGACGAGCCATTTTCGGCCCTCGATACGGGGCTGCGCGCCAGCATGCGCAAGGCCGTTTCCGAGCTGCTGCAGGCGGCGGGGATCACCACCATCCTCATCACGCATGACCAGGCGGAAGCGTTGTCCTTCGCCGACCAGGTTGCCGTGATGCGGGCAGGATCACTGCCGCAGGTTGGCACGCCACGGGACATCTATTTCCATCCCAGGGACCGAATGATCGCCGAATTCATGGGCGACTGCCTCATCCTGGAGGCGGAGATGGAGGAGGGCAGGGCGCGTTGCGGACTCGGCCATTTGGAGATCGACAATGGTCGGGCGCAGGGGACCGTTCAAATCATGCTGCGGCCGGAACAGATTTTGCTGGTCCCGATGGAAGGGCGATCAGCCCCGCCACCGAACGCCGTTAGGGCGGCGCGTGTCCTCGAGATCGATTTTGCCGGGCGGACCAGCACTGTAAGGGTCGAGGTGCGCCAGGGGGATGTCGCCAGCGCTTTGCTCCTGCGCGGTGTCGGTTCGCGCGGCCTTGAGCCCGGCGCCGAAGTGGGGATTTCGATCGTGGGCCCGGCGCATCTGCTCGCCCGATAGCTCGCTCGTCCGATAGCCGCGCTGCGCCGGAATGCTATCGCCGAGCACGGGCACGCTCTTTCCGCAATTCCTGCTGACCGATCGAAGCTGCAATCCTGGTTTTGTCACACTCATGTAACATTCGCTTCCCATAACCCGCTTGGTAGTGAACGCTACAGGAGCGGGTGCGATTTTGGCGGATGACGGTTCGACGACGGAGCGGAGTGCATTCGACCATCGGGTCGAGCAGGCCGTTGGGCGGCTGACGCCGGCCGAGCAGCGTATGGCGCGGTTTTTCGTCGACCAGAAGCAGGCCGTGCTGCTCGGTTCGGCTG
Source organism: Devosiaceae bacterium (assembly GCA_035493835.1). Lineage (GTDB taxonomy): Bacteria > Pseudomonadota > Alphaproteobacteria > Rhizobiales > Devosiaceae > DASZTU01. The sequence goes on along the minus strand of DATJHO010000151.1, from coordinate 4,546 downwards.
CCCAGATTGCGGAATTGGCGGGGACAAGCGACGCGACGGTGGTGCGCACCGCCAAATCCTTGGGCTTCGACGGCCTTTCGGCACTGCGAGAAGTGCTGCTGTCCGATCTCACCGGGAACACGTCGCCGGACAAGCGCCTGGCGCGGACCCTCGAGGAGACGGGCGATGATGCCGCTGCTGCGCTACGGCATGTGATCGGGCTGCACGAGGACGTTCTGGGCGTGCTCAAGAGGGGCGACGTGGCGGAGCGCTTCGGCCGGGCGGTCGAACTCATGGCCAATGCCAACCGGTGCCACGTGTTCGGTATCGGGCCGTCCGGCGCGATGGCCGAATACGCGACCCTGCAGTTCAACCGTATCGGATTGCCCGCCGCCGCGCTCACTGCCTCTGGTGTAGCGTTGGCCGACCGCTTGCTCTGGCTCAGTGCCGGCGATGCTGTTCTGATGATGGCTTATGCCCCCCTCTATCGGGAAGTGAGCATCGTTCTTGATGAAGCGCAGCGGCAGGGCGTGCCGGTCATTCTGATCAGCGACAATCTCGGGCCGCTGGTCGCCGATCGGGTCGCCGAGATCCTTCCGGTACCGCGCGGCAAGGCCGATCACCTGGCGATGCACGGCGGCACCATGGTGTTGATCGAAGCCCTCATCATTGGCTTGGCAGCGCGGAGGCGCGACGTCGCTCTCGATAGTCTGGAGCGCCTGAGCATGCTGCGCGGCAGCATCGACAAGGATTGGTCGAAGCGCGGGGCCAAGAAGAAATAATGTTTATGTTCAATATGGACGGGGTGTTTACAAGACAGTCAAAATAGAACGGTAGACAATATTTTAGACGCGAGCCACTTCGCGTAATATATATACAAGGGGAACGGGATGACGCTGCGAAAGTATTTCGGGATTGCCTTGGGCGTGACTGCTGCCTCGGTCGCCGTGCCGGCATTGGCCGCCGATCTGGTGATGTATGATGCTCTCGATTTTGCCTCGACCGCCGCGAAGGCCTTCACGGCCAAGACCGGCATTACTGTCGATGTCGTGGAACCCGGCAGCACGGGCGAGACGCTCGGCAAGATCGCGGCCGAGGGCGACAATCCGCAGTTCGATATCGTGTGGCTCGATGGCTCGGCAGTCATGGAGCGGATGCTCCAGGGCCACGTGCTGCAGCCCATCCCGGCCGACCTCTATGACGCGACCAAATACAACGATCTCGGCAAGTCGCTGATCCCGGCGAGCCACGCCTTCCTGCCGACCGGCGCCAGCACGACGGCCATCGAAGTCAACACCAAGAAGGTGCCGGCCGCCCAGACACCGAAGTCGTGGGCCGACCTCGCAAAGTTCGCCGGCGCCGTCGCCGCCAAGGACCCCAACATGTCGGGCCCGTCTTACCAGTGGCTCGCCGGCGTGTTCCAGACCGATGGCGTCGAGCCGGGCAAGGCAATGCTGGCCGAGGTGCTGTCGAACAAGGCCCTGTCCGGCTTCCCGAGCGGTGGCGCGGTCAACAAGGCGGTCCTGACGGGCGACGCCAAGGTCGGCATCAACCAGGACAGCGCCATCTACAGCAAGATCGCCAGCGGCGAGCCGGTGATCGCGGTCTATCCGACCGAAGGCTCGGTCGCGCTGCCCGAGAGCATCGGCATCAGCGCCAAGACCCAGCACATCGTCGAGGTCCCACGCGAGCGCTTCGGTGCCATCATGCTGCACGCCCCGCCGATCCGTTCGTCGCGTCCTTCATCGGCGGCTTTTCGCTGCTCAAGGGCTCGGCACGCGATGGCCTGTTCAAGCCTGCCGATGCGGACGGGGAGCCCATCCGCACCTCGGGCGCGCCCTCCGGGGCGGGCACGCTCGTCGTCCGCCCGGAAGACGCCCGTCCGGCCACCGCGCATCCTGGCAACCAACTGCAGGGCAGGGTGCTTTCGCGGGCGTTCCAGGGGCGATGCTGGCGGCTTGTCGTTGAACTCGGCCGCCAAAGCATCCGCCTCGATTGGCCGGAGGCACCTCAAATCGGCACCGACCTGCGGTTTTCCCTCCCGCCTGACCGTTGCCTCGTTCTCGCAGACCAACCGTGATCCGGAGTGAATCGAACATCCAATGATTAGCCTCACTACTATCCTGTCCACCGTGACAGCCTCGTTTCTCGCCTCGCTCGTCGAGGTCGTGGAAGCCTTCACCATCGTGCTCGCCGTCGGTTTGACGCAGAGCTGGCGCCCCGCCTTCATCGGCACGGGTGCGGCGCTGGTGGTGCTTGCCGTGCTCGTGCTGATCTTCGGACCGCTGCTCACTCTCGTGCCGATTGAAGTCCTGCAATTCGTCGTCGGCGTGCTGCTGATCCTGTTCGGCATGCGCTGGCTCCGCAAGGCGATCCTGCGCTCGGTCGGCGTCATCGCCTTGCACGACGAAGCCAAGGCCTTCGCCAAGGAAACAGAGGCGCTCACTCGTCGGGCCAACGAAACTCGTGCCGATTGGATGGCGGGCATAGCGGCGTTCAAGGCCGTGTTGCTCGAGGGCGCGGAAGTGGTGTTCATCGTCATCGCCGTGGGCGCCACGCGCGGCCTGACGCTTTACGCAGGCCTTGGCGCGCTGGCGGCGTTCCTGCTGGTGATGATCGTGGGCCTTGTGGTGCATCGTCCGCTCGCCAAGGTGCCCGAAAATACGCTGAAATTCGTGGTCGGCCTGATGCTGACCAGCTTCGGCATTTTCTGGACCGGCGAGGGCATCGGCGCGGATTGGCCGGGCGCCGATCTCAGCCTCATCGGCATCTTCGTGATCGTCACGGCTACGGCCTGGGTCCTGACCCAGCGTTATGCGGCGACACCCGCCACCCAGGAAGGGACCGCAAAATGAAGCTCATCGGAGCCATTATCGAAGAGATCTGGGGCATGTTCGTCGACGACGGCAGCCTTGCCGTGTTGTCGCTGCTGCTGATCGCGATCGTGACCGCCGCCGTCAAATTGCTGGCCTTCCCGGCCCAGTGGGGCGGCGCGGCGCTTGGGGTGGGGTGTCTCATGATCCTCGCCTACAGCGTCCACAAGGCCGTCCAACGCGACTAGCCCAGCTTCTGCCAACCTTCGCGACCGCATCCCAGGCTTGCCTTGCAGGCCCGGGATTGTTGCTCGCCGACCGATTTCAATGCGGCGCAGATGCGCAACCTGTTTACCACCGGATGCAGCAGCGCCTTGAGCCCCACCCGCTGGTCCGCGGGTGGCTGGAGCAGGGGGCCGAGCACCCTCTAACGCCGGATCGACAAAAGTGGACGCCGGTTTTGTCGATCTGGCCGTAACCAGGAACTCAGGCTGCCTCGGCGACCTCGTCCCGGGAGCGGCCTTCGTTGAGCGTGTTGGTCCACCAAACGAGGTGGTCCAGCATCCGCTTGGCGAAATCGTCGTGGAAGGGATAGTCCGCCATGGACTTGCCCTCGCGCAGCATGCCCAGCATCTCCACCATGCCGATATGGACAGTATGCTTGAGCGAGGCCACGTGCTCCTCGGCGAGGATATTGCGCAGATGCTCCACGGCGCGCGAGCCGCCGGTGCCGCCATAGCCGACGAAGGTCGCGGGCTTCCGGTGGATCTCGGCATAGAGATAGTCGAGGGCATTCTTCAGCACGGCTGGGATGCTGTGGTTGTATTCGGCGGTGACGAAGACGTAGCCGTCGAGGCTGGAGATCTTCTTCTGCCAGCGCAGCGCCACCTCGTTCTGGGTCGGCGCATAAGCCAGCGCCATCTTTTCCTCGAAGAACGGCATGGGATAATCGCGCAGATCGACAATCTCGAAATCGGCGTCATCGCGCTGTTTGGCGATATTGAACAGCCAGTTCGTCGGTACATCGGCGAACCGGCCGGGACGGGTCGTGCTGATGATGATGCCGATCTTGGGTCGCTTTTGCATAGTCGCTTTCCTGAGTACTTACTATTGGTAAGCAACAATGCAATGGTAAGCGCGATCGGCGCAAGACCGCACTTTTTCCGCAGTGACTTACCCGCCAGTAAGTGAGGTCGCGGCCCTTAATCGTCGACGGTGTCCTCGGGGGATTGCTCCCGGAAGCGCTCGCGCGCCTGTTCGATGTCGGTCTGGTTCTCCATCACCCACCTGCCGATCGGGGCCAGCGCAAGTTTTAGCGAGCGTCCGCGATCGGAGAGTTCGTATTCGACCCGCGGCGGAATCGTGGGGTGAACCGTCCGGATCAGGATCCCGTCGTGCTCGAGATTTCGCAGCGTAACGGTCAGCATCCGCTCGGAGATGCCATTGATCGCCCGGTACAATTCCGAAAAGCGCATCCGCCGCTCGCCGAGCACCATCAGCAGCAGGATTGACCATTTGTCGCTGACCCGCGCGAGGATGTCACCGGCCCGGCGGCAATCTGCGGGAAGTTGTTGTGGTTTAGTGCTCATGGCGCAAACATAGGGGCGATCACGCCATGAATAAAGACGGCCGGCGGATCGATCCCAGCAATGGCGGTGAGATTGCCTGCCGGCCCGCATACGGACCGCCACTCGCCCGCCCTTGGGGGACGGCGAATTCGGGTTCTGCCTCGATCACTTCGCCTTCATAGCCGG
>DATJHO010000150.1:0-5606 GCA_035493835.1 Devosiaceae bacterium | reverse complement strand
GGAAGCGGCATGCGGTCGTCGAACCAGCGGCCCAGCTCGGTCTTCGGTTCGTAGGGCTTGGCCCATGCAAAGCTCATGGCGAAGTCCCCCTTAACCGATGGTCACGACAGTGTCGGACGTGAACGCATAGTCCGGCACGTGAAGGTTGAGCGGCGCGGGGCCTTTGCGGATACGCGCGGCGGTGTCGTAGTGCGATCCGTGGCACGGGCAGAAATAACCGCCATAGTCGCCGCGGTTCTCACCCTCGCCGGTGCCCAGCGGCACGCAGCCGAGGTGGGTGCAGACGCCAAGCGTGATCAGCCAGTTCTCCTTGCCCGGCTTGGTCCGCTCGTCGAGCGTCTGCGGGTCGCGCAGCTCGGAAAGCGGAACCGCCTTGGCGGCGGCGATTTCCGGTGCGGTCAGGTTGCGCACGAACACCGGCTGCTTGCGCCAGCTGGTCTTGATCGCCTGGCCCGGTGCGATTTTCGAGATATCGACCTCGGTCGAAGCGAGCGCGAGCACATCCGCCGGGGGGCTCATCTGGTTGACCAGCGGCAAAGCCACGGCGACCGCGCCGACGCCGGCGAAGCTGACGGCAGCAATATTGATGAAGTCGCGGCGGCGGAGGGTGTGATCGCCCTCCACTTTCGCGGCGTTGAGTTCTTCCAACGTGGCCATGCTCACCCTTAAGACCGAAATTTCGCGCGATGCCGAACGGCATTGGATACGATCCGCCACCGGTGGTGCCGGAGCGGTTGGCGGGCCTGATAGCGTCTCACCCGGTCAATGCAAATGGGCAAATTGCCGTCGAACGGCCCGGCTTGTGCGGTAAGCCGCATCGCGACTATCCGCACGCCATGCGGTTGTGTCTGTTTGAGCCCGAAATCGCCGGCAATGTCGGTGCTGTCATGCGCCTCGGAGCATGCATGGGGGTAGCGGTCGACCTGATCGAGCCGATGGGCTTTGAATGGGACGACAGGAGGGTCAGGCGAACGGCGATGGACTATATCGACCATGTCGACGTGACCCGGCACGCCTCCTTCGACGCATTCCGCGCGATCACTCCAGGCCGCCTGGTGCTGTTTACCACCAAAGGCGATTCCTCGCCCTACGTTTTCAGCTTCGAGCCCAACGACATCCTGCTGTTCGGCAAGGAAAGCGGCGGGGTAACGCCCGATATCGCCGGGGCCTGCGACGCGAAGCTCAAATTGCCGATCTGCGCCGAAGTGCGTTCCTTCAATCTCGCCACTGCCGCGGCGATCGCCCTCGGCGAGGCGCTGCGCCAAACCGATGGATTGCCAGCATGACCCCGCTCGATAACCAGCAACAGGCCGCCCGCGATTGGTTCGAATCGCTCCGCGACCGAATTTGCGCTGAATTCGAGGCGATCGAGCGAGAGGCCGGCAGCGATGCGCGCTTCGAGTTCATCCCCTGGGACCGGACCGACGAGGACGGCTCGCCTGGAGGCGGCGGAGTCCGCGGCCAAATGGCGGGCAAGGTGTTCGAAAAGGTCGGGGTTAACGTCTCGACCGTCGGCGGGCGCTTCTCGGAAGAGTTCGCCAGGCAAATCCCGGGCGCGGAGGAGGATCCGAACTTCTTCGCAACGGGTATCAGCCTCGTCGCGCACATGGCCAACCCGCACGTCCCGGCCGTCCATATGAACACCCGTTTCCTGACGACCACGCGGCGCTGGTTCGGCGGTGGCGCCGACCTCAATCCGGCAATTCCCTACGAAGAAGATACCGACGCCTTCCATGCGCGGATGCGCGCGGCCTGCGCGGCTCACGACCCGACCTTCTATCCGCGCTTTTCCAAATGGGCGGAGGAGTATTTCTGGCTGCCCCACCGCAAGCGCGCCCGCGGCGTCGGCGGGATTTTCTACGACCGGCTCGAAGGCCATTTCGAGGAGCATTTCGCCTTTACCCGCGACGTGGGTGAGGCGTTTCTCGACATTTTCCCGCAGATCGTCCGCAAGCGGATGGAAACGCCGTTCACCGATGCAGATATCGGCACGCTGCTCGAGTTCCGCGGCCGCTATGTGGAGTTCAACCTGCTCTACGACCGGGGGACTCTGTTCGGGCTCAAGACCGGCGGCAACATCGACGCCATTTTGATGAGCCTGCCGCCCTTGGCGAAATGGCGTTGAAGTTCAGCCTTCTCGGCTGACCTCCGGGACGCTCGCCTGTCCGGCGCTCAGCTGAACGTAGATCCGCGCCAGCATCGCCGTATAGACCATCACAAATCCCGCCTGGACCAGGCCGCCGGTCAGCGCGACCAGCAAAAGCGAGATCGACCAGGGCTCGGGCCGTCCGGCCACCAGCGTGACCAGGGCCCCAATCACCGCCCCGACCGTCAGTGCCACCACGAAGAACCCGACCATCAGGATCAGCAGGAAGCCCAGCAGCCGCCAGAAGTGGCCGGAAGTGAGCGCAAACACCCGCCGGATCGACGCGATCGGCCCAAGATTTTCCATCGCCACGACCGCCACCAGCAACAGCAATCGCACGGAAAGATAGATTAGCGCAGCAAAGGCCAGGCAAAGCAGCACCCAGCCAACTCCACTGACGCTGCTCCAGTCGAATTCGCCACTCTCGATCGATCGGCCCATGCCAATCGCGAGGATCAACGAAAAGGTCAGGATGATGACGATACCGATCATCAGCGCGGCGAGGATCAGCGTCGGCGCCCGGCGAGAGGCCTGGCCCAGCGCCTGCCCCACATTCCCTCGCCATCCGTTCACCATCAGAACCATCGCCAACTGGCCAATGAACATGACGAAGATCATTGCCAGCACCACCAGCATCCACAGTCCGGGCGGCGGCTGTTCGCCCGCCGGCACCTGCGGTTCGACCATGGACGCAATGACCGCCGGCAGGAGGATCATGCCGAGCGCGACTGGCACGATCAGCCGCCGGTTGGCTTGCAGGGCGGCCTTGGCTTCGTCCCAGGCCCGGCTAATCGACAGACTGCTCATGACATTCCCCGTTGGTTGATCGCCGCTGTTATGCGGAGCAAGGCTTTCGCTGGCAACGCCCTTGCCCAAGATGGAACTCGGGGCCATGTCGCGCTCGATGATCGACGGGATCGAATGGAAGGTCAGCGACGGGCCGGTGCCCTATGAGACCGCGCTTGCCGAGATGGAGGCGCGCGCCGCTGCCGTTCGCGCGGGGGAGGCCCGGGAACTGCTGTGGCTGCTGGAACATCCGCCGCTGTTCACTGCCGGCACCAGCGCCGATCCGGCCGAGCTCACCAACCCGCTCGGATTCCCGGTCTTTGAGGCTGGGCGCGGCGGACGCTACACCTACCACGGGCCCGGGCAGCGGGTCGGCTATTTGGTGCTCGACCTCGAAAAGCGCGGGCGCGACATCCGCTGTTTCGTTCATTCGCTCGAAGGCTGGATGATCGCCGCACTCGCCGAACTCGGCGTGGAAGCAAGGCGGGAGCCCGGCCGGATCGGTATTTGGACGGGACATGGGCCAACCGAAGCCAAGATCGGGGCAATTGGCGTGCGGGTGAAGCGTTGGGTTACTCTCCACGGCTTCTCGATCAACGTCGCGCCGGACCTCTCCCACTTTGGCGGAATCGTGCCCTGCGGGATCGCAGAATATGGCGTGACGAGCCTGGCGTCGCTCGGCCAAGATAGCTCGATCGAGCGGCTCGATGACGCCCTGAAACGGACATTTCCGTCTTTTCTCAATGCTTTAAGAGATATCTCACAAGCCGCTTGAGGCGCGCAACCCTCCCGACTATTGTGCGCGCGATTTGCAAAGGCGGGGCAGCCGCCAAGCAGGTCTGACAATCAAGGGAGTTTTGAATGCGTGCTCTTATCCTGGTCGCTGGTGCGGCCCTGGCAGTTTCGGCTTGCAGCAGCAACGAAGCCGCTGAAAATACCATGAACGTCGACGAGACTCTCACCACCGAGAACGTCGTCGCCAACGACACCACCGCCATCGACGCGACCACCAACACGGACGCCAACATGACGATGGATGCGAACGCCACCGACGCCAATGCGACGGACGCGAACGCAGCAACGACCAACGCCCAGTAATGAGGCGCGTTGGGCCGCTCTAGAGCGGCTCACGGTTTCGAGGGGCCGCCGGCACGTCCGGCGGCCCCTTTTGCTATTTGAGCCCAACCACCTTGTGTGCCTGGAGCGTCAGCCGCCACTTGGGCCGCTCCATCGCCAACGCCGTCGCCGCATCATAGCTTGCTTGAGTATCCGCGCAGTCCATCGGCTGGACCAGGAAATGGCTAAAATCCCAGCCTTCAAGATCTGCGGGATCGATCCCCTTTTGGGGCCAGACCAGCTTCAGCTCATTCCCTGACCGCTGGACCACCTCGGTACCTGCCTTGGGGCTGATGCACAGCCAATCGATCCCGGGAGCGGCGGCAATGGTGCCATTGCTTTCAACTGCGATGCGGAAGCCCAGCGCATGCAACGCGTCGATCAGTGCATGATCGAGCTGGAGCATCGGCTCACCGCCCGTGATGACCACCAGCCGGTGATCCATCCCCTCGCCCCAAAGCGCTTCGATATGGGCCGCCAACTGTTCTGCGGCGGCAAATTTTCCCCCGCCGGGCCCATCCGTTCCGACGAAGTCGGTGTCGCAGAAATTGCACTGTGCCGTGGCACGGTCCTGCTCCCGGCCGCTCCACAAATTGCAGCCGGCGAAGCGCAGGAAGACCGCGCGGCTACCGGACTGAATGCCTTCTCCCTGAAGGGTCAAGAACGCTTCTTTGACCGCGTAGCTCATGCCGAAACATATCTCGTTGGATCGGGGAGGCCCGCTTCCTCGAAGCCCTTCGCTCGCAGCCGGCAAGCGTCGCAAAGGCCGCATGCGGCTCCGTCCGGTGCCGGATCGTAGCAACTGTGGCTCAGCCCTGCGTCAAGCCCGAGCCGCGCCGCCTCGCGGGCAATATCGGCCTTGCTCATGTGCTGGAGCGGAGCATGGATCGTGAAGCCATCGCCCTCTACCCCGGCCTTGGTCGCCTTGTTGGCCAGGGCCTCGAACGCGGCGATGAATTCCGGGCGGCAATCGGGATAGCCCGAATAGTCGAGCGCATTGACGCCGACATACAGGTCGCGAGCGCCCAATGCCTCCGCCCAGGCCAGCGCCAAGCTGAGAAAGACCGTGTTGCGCGCCGGGACATAGGTCACCGGAATCCCTTCTTCCACACCCTCCTTCGGCACGTCGATGTCGCTGGTCAGGGCCGATCCGCCGAAGGCCGTAAGATCAAGCGGCAGGACGACATGCCGGTCGGCGAGCTCGGCCGCGATCCGCTTCGCCGCCTCGAGCTCGACCCGATGCCGCTGGTTATAGTCGATGGTAAGCGCGAGCACCGAAAAGCCGGCCTCGCGGGCCAGACCGGCGCAAACCATCGAGTCCAGCCCCCCGGACAGCAGGACGACCGCCGACTTGTTCAGATCATTGCTCATTTGCGCCGCCATCTAGGGTCCCGGCGCACAAAAAAATAGGGCCGCTCGAATCGGGCGGCCCAGTTGTTCGGGCATCGGCCCGAAAGGGAGGAAAGCGTGCCGAAGAAGGGCACAGCGCCCTCATAGCCGGATTATGGTTAAAGCCCGCTTAACGGGACTTCATATTACGGACGGCAGTCGCCCATCC
>DATJHO010000149.1:0-26791 GCA_035493835.1 Devosiaceae bacterium | reverse complement strand
CGACGAACTCGCCGCACACTGGCAGCAAGTCTATGAGACCAAGCCGGAAACCGGTGTCAGCTGGTACGAGCTCGAGCCCGCCCTGTCGCTGTCGCTGATCGCGGAGGCTGACGCCCGGCCAGACGCCGCCATTATCGATGTTGGCGGCGGCGCATCGCGGCTGGTCGATGGACTGCTCGCCCAGGGCGCCAAGGATACAACCGTTCTCGACCTTTCGCCCGCCGCGTTGGAAGTTTCGCGCCACCGGCTCGGCACGGCCGGAGAGAACGTGAAGTGGATCGCTGCAGATATTACCCGCTGGCAGCCCGACCGGGTCTATGACGTCTGGCACGATCGGGCGGTTTTTCTTTTCATGGTCACCCCTTCCGGTCGGGAGGCCTTTGTTCGGGCGCTCGAAAGCGCCCTGCGCCCGGGCGGCGCGGCGCTGATCGCCACCTTCGCCCCCGACGGGCCGGAGAAATGCAGCGGACTGCCCGTTTGTCGCTATGACGCCGAAAGCCTTGCGGCCGTGCTCGGCCCCACCTTCCGGCTTATCGGCACACTTCGGCATGAGCACGTAACGCCCTGGGGCAGCGCGCAAAAATTCCAGTTCTCGACTTTCCGCAAAACCTGATCAGCAACACTTCGGAGTACGCATGTCGTTCGCCAAGCTAGATGCCCTCGGACACAAGCTCGAAGCGCTGGAGCACGCGCTCTCGATCCTGAGGGCGGATGAAGCCACCAACATGCCCTCCGGCGGCGGCGAAAAGCGCGCGGAGGCAGTCTCCGCCCTTGCCGGCATGCATCACGCCCAGGCAACCGCCCCGGAGATTGCCGATTGGATCGAAGCCGCCGCGACCGAGGATCTCACCCCCGACGAGCGCACCGCCCTCCACGAATTCCGCCGGCAATACACCAACATGACGTGCCTCCCGGCCGAGTTCGTCGAGCGGCAGGTCGAAACCACCATGCGCTCGGAACAGCTCTGGCGCGAGGCAAGGGAAAAGAACGACTGGAAGGGTTTCGCCCCGGCGCTCGCGGGCGTCGTCGCCCTGGTGCGCGAGGAGGCAGCGCGCCGCGCCGACATTCTCAAGCTCACGCCCTATGACGCGCTGATGGAGCAGTACGACCCCGGCAACCGCATTGCCGACATCACGCCGGTGTTCGAGGACCTCAAGGTCTTCCTGAAACGCTTTGTTCCGGAAGCCCTGGAACGCCAGGCGCAGCGCTTCGGCCGGCGCCCGCTGAAGCCGCTGCAGGGCCCCTATCTGGTCGATCGCCAGCGCGCGCTCGGCCTCGAGATGATGAAGGTCCTCGGCTTCGATTTCGACCACGGCCGGCTCGACATCTCTCATCACCCCTTCTGCGGCGGCGTGCCGACCGATGTGCGCATGACGACGCGCTACGTCACCACGGATTTTCTCTCCTCGCTGATGGGCATCCTGCACGAGACCGGCCACGCCCTTTACGAGCAGAACCTGCCCAAGCAGTGGAGCCATTGGCCGCTCGGCAAGGCGCGCGGCATGGGCGTCCACGAGAGCCAGAGCCTGTTCGTCGAAAAGCAGATCGCCCGCAGCGCCGAATTCTGGACCTGGGCCGAGCCCACCGTGCGCGAGTATCTGGGCCGCGAGGCGCTCGACGGCTGGACGCTCGAAGACATTTTGGCCCATGTCCACCTCATCGAGCGCGGCCTGATCCGGGTCGATGCGGACGAGGTCACCTACCCCCTGCACGTCATCCTGCGCTACGAACTGGAGCAGGCGCTGGTGCTCGGCCAGATCGAGGTCGATGACCTGCCCGAGGCCTGGGACGAAAAAATGCGCGAATATCTCGGACTTTCCACGCTCGACAATCCGGCGGACGGGCCGATGCAGGACGTGCACTGGCCGGGCGGCGCGTTCGGCTACTTCCCGTCATACACCCTCGGCGCCATGATGGCGGCACAGCAATGGGCCGCGCTGGAAAAGGCCATTCCCTCGGCCCGCGAGGAGATGGCGCACGGCCGGTTCGACGGGATAAACGGCTGGCGGCGGGACAAGATCTGGTCGCAGGGCTCGCGCTATTCGACCCCGGAGCTGATGAGCCGCGCCACCGGCGAGCCGCTCAACGCCAGCTATTTCATCGCCCATCTCGAACGCCGCTACGGAAGTTAGGATGGCGCAGCCGGCATCGCAGAGGGCCCCCTGGCTCGCGACACTTCGCATCATCGCCCGCTTCGTCCTCTCGATCGCCCTGATCCTCTGGATGCTGGTCGAAGCGCTGCTATCGCCAGTGGCGCGTCCGCTGTTGGACGCGCTGGGCCGGCTTGGGGTCTTCGCCCTGCTCGGCAGGTGGATCGGCAGCTTGCCGCCCTACGCGGCCCTGCTGGTGTTCGCGGTGCCGTTCATCATCATCGAGCCGATCAAGGCGTTCGCGCTTTATTGGTTCGGTGTGGGCCACGTCGTTCAGGGCGGCGTGCTCTATGTGCTGGCCCACCTCGCCAGCATCCTGATCGTCGAGCGCATCTATCACGCGGCGCGTGAACCGCTGATGCGGATCGGCTGGTTCAAGCGGCTGATGGATTGGCTGATCGAGCTGCGCCGGATAGGGCTCGACTGGGTGCGATCGACCACGATCTGGCGCTCGGCGGCACGCCTGGCGCTCGCGGTCAGGACGGGCATTTCCGGCTAATTCAAAAAATTTCTCCTGGGGCCACGTCGATTCCTCAAAACCTCGTTCGTCGTGTCATCAGAGCGGCAGTGAGGAGCCGCTGCCGAAAGCAACCGAGGAGACGACAATGCGCTTCATGATCATCCGCAAGGCCGACGCCGAGACGGAAGGGGCCGACCTGCCGACCGAAGAGCTGTTCAAGCAAATGGGCGACTACATCGAGGAGATGGTGAAGGCCGGCGTCATGCTCGCTGGCGATGGCCTGAAACCCAGCCGCGAGGGCGCGCGCGTCAAATTCCACAACGGGCAGCCGAGCGTCATCGATGGCCCGTTCGCCGAAACCAAGGAACTGGTCGCCGGCTTCAACATCATCGACGTTGCCTCCAAGGAAGAAGCAATCGCGTGGGTGAAGAAGTGGCCACCGCTCGACGGGCACGGCGAGGTCGAGATCGAGATCCGGCCCCTCTACGAGGCTGAGGATTTTGGCGACGTGTTCACCCCGGAGGAGCGGGCGCGAGAGGAAAAAATGCGCGCCGAAATGGCAGCCGGCACGGGCAATGCGGTGCCAGAGGGCCAGCGCCCATCGAACTGATGGCCCAGAACGAGAGGAGAAAAAAATGCGCTTCATGGTGATTGTAAAGGCCAATGCCGAGAGCGAAGCGGGCGTACTGCCCAGCTCGGAGATGATCGCGGCCATGGGCCGCTACAACGACGAACTGATCGCCGCCGGCGTGATGCTGGCCGGAGAGGGCCTGCGGCCCTCCTCAGAGGGCGCCCGGATCAAGTACGAAAACGGCAAGGTCACGGTGACCGATGGCCCGTTCGCCGAAACCAAGGAACTGATCGCCGGCTATTGGCTGCTCGACGTCAAATCGAAGGAGGAGGCGCTGGAATGGATCAGGCGTATCCCCTTCACGGATGGCGAGGAGGTGGAACTGCGCAAGGTGTTCGAGGCCTCCGACTTCCCCGTGGACGCCATCAGCGAAGAGCACCTGAAGAAGGAAGCCGCCTGGCGCGAGGCCACCCAGAAGCCGATCCGGCACTAGCACCCGGCAGGAATGCCGTGAGGTTGGCGTCTTTCACGGCTTCACCCCCACCCGGCCCTCTCCCCTGAGCGGCGAGGGAACGATACGGCGCGGTCGAACACCGCCCGGCACCCCTCCCCCTTGCGGGGAGGGTTGGGATGGGAGTGCGCCGCGACGCCTGCCCTAGCGACCGAGATTACCCCCCACCCAATTCGTCCCTTGCCCCGTCGCGCCCAAGCTGCTCTCCTAGCCCCGTGAGCGCAGCCGATGCACATCGGGCCGTCGAGGCCGTGTACCGCATCGAGGCCCCGCGGTTGATCGCGGGCCTCACCCGTATCGTGCGCGACATTGGTATCGCCGAGGAATTGGCGCAGGACGCGCTCGTCGTCGCGCTGAAGCAATGGCCGCAAACGGGCGTGCCGCGCAATGCCGGCGCATGGCTGATGACCACCGCCAAGCGCCGCGCGCTTGACCATTTCCGTCACAACCGCATGGCAGCGCGCAAGCTCGACGAACTCGCCCATGAGGCCGAGACCGACCTGGCCGAGCCCGACCCGGACGAGGCGCTCGACGACGACGTCGGCGATGACCTGCTGCGGCTGATGTTCACCGCCTGCCACCCGGCACTTTCTGCCGAGGCGAGGACGGCCCTCACGCTGAAACTGGTCGGCGGGCTCACCACCGAGGAAATTGCCCGCGCCTTCCTCGTGCCCGAGCCGACGATTGCGCAACGGATCGTCCGCGCCAAGCGCACGCTGGCCGAAGCCGGGCTTCCCTTCGAGGTGCCGCGCGGCGCGGACCGCGACGCCCGCCTCGCCTCGGTGCTCGAGGTCATTTATCTCACCTTCAACGAGGGCTATGCGGCCACGGCCGGCGAGGAGTGGCTGCGCCACGAACTCTGCGACGAGGCCCTGCGGCTCGGGCGGATCCTTTCTGGGCTTGCCCCCAACGAGCCGGAAGTTCATGGGCTCGTGGCCCTGATGGAGCTGCAAGCCTCGCGCCTCGCCGCCCGAACCGACGCTGCCGGCGAACCGATCCTGCTGCTCGACCAGGACCGCGGCCGCTGGGACCAGCTGTTGATCCGGCGGGGTTTTGCGGCGCTGGCGCGCGCCGAAGCCTTGGGCAGGACTGCGGGACCCTACACCCTTCAGGCGGCGATTGCCTCCTGCCATGCCCGCGCCCGGGACGCCGCCCAGACCGACTGGGGGCAAATTGCCGCGCTCTATGCGGCGCTGGCCGCACTCACCCCCTCCCCCATCGTCGAGCTCAACCGCGCCGTCGCGATAAGCATGGCCGATGGACCGGCGGCCGGCCTGGCACTCGTCGATGCTCTGCTCGATGCCCCTGCGCTGAAAACTTATCACCTGCTCCCGAGCGTCCGGGGCGACCTGCTGCTCAAGCTGGGCCGCCCTGCCGAGGCACGCGCCGAATTCACCCGCGCCGCCGGCCTCACCCGGAACGCGCGGGAAAAGTCATTGCTCGAGGCCCGAGCCGCCGCCTGCGGCTAGGCTGGAGGCGCTGCTTAACCCTTGCATGCCGTCGCCACCTCTCCCATCCTGCTATTCCATCCAGGGTTTTCGACTTTGCGCGCATTTCTCGATTTCGAAGCTTCCTCGCTGGCCAAGGCGAGCTATCCAATCGAGGTCGCCTGGGTGTTCGAGGACGGTCTTTCGGAGAGCTATCTGCTGAAGCCGCTGCCGGAATGGACCGATTGGAGCGAGCGCGCCCAGGCCATTCATGGGATTACCCGCGCGACGCTGGAGGCGGAGGGGCATCCGGTCGCCGTCGTTGCCAGCCGAGCGCTGGAGGTTCTTGGCGGGCACGACCTCTATGCGAGTTCGCCATCCTGGGATGGCAAATGGCTGAGCGTTCTATTACGCGCCGGCGGCCTGCCCCGCCATGCCCTCCGCCTCAAGGACACCGACGAGGTGCAACTCGACGCAGCCCTTGCCGCTTTGGCGTCCAAAGTGGCCCCCGAAGCGCTCGAGGCCACCGCCAAGGCCATCGTCGCAAAGGTCCGTGCCGCGGCCGAGAGCCGGCCGATCGCTCATCGTGCGCTTGCCGATGCCGAGCAGGAGCGCCGGATCTGGCTCGAAATCACAGACGAAGCCCTGCGGGCCGTGGAGGCACAGCGCGACGCCGCAAGTGGTAATGGTCGCCCTCGTGGTTCGACAGGCTCACCATGAGGTCTTTCGCGACGCTGTGCTTCAGAGCGCTTGGTTTTCGAAGCGTTCAAGGCAGGGCAAAATAATGGAGCACCGCCGCGCCACGAACGGCCCCACCCCCAAGACCTCATCCTGAGCCTGTCGAAGGACGAGGTCTCCCCATGGCGGCTCACCATGAGGGCTTTCAGCCCCCACCTCAGGCCGGCTTGCGGTACTGATAGACGCCCACGTCGATGGCCCCTTCAGCGAAGCCGGCTTCGCAATAGCTGAGGTAATAGACCCACTTGCGCCGGAACGCCTCGTCATAGCCAAGCGGGGCGATGACGGCCCAGCGTTCGAGGAAGCGCTCGCGCCAGAGATTTAGCGTCTTGGCATAGGAAAGGCGAAAATTCTCGACGTTTTCGAGGACGAGCCCGACGCGCCTGCCCTGCTCTTCCATGGCGGTCTTGGTCAGCAGCATGCCGCCCGGGAAGATGTAGCGCTGGATGAAATCGGGGTTGTGGCGGTACGCGTCGAAATCGCCTTCGTTGATGGTGATCGCCTGGACCGCGGCCGTGCCACCGGGCTTCAGCCGGTCGAACAGCGCCTTGAAATAAGTCGGCCAATGCTCCTCGCCCACCGCCTCAATCATTTCGATCGAGCCGATATGGTCGAATTCCCCCTGGGTATCGCGATAATCCTCGAAGTGGAGGGTTGCGAGGTTGTCGAGCCCCTGCCGCTTCATCCGCTCCTGGCCGAATTTCAGCTGCTCCTTGGAGAGCGTGATGCCGTAAAGCTCGGCGCCGTAATCGCGCGCAACAGTTTCCGCAAATCCGCCCCAGCCGCAGCCGATCTCGAGCACCTTGTCGCCGGCCTTCACCCCGGCCATGTCGGCGACGAGGTGATACTTGGCCCGCTGCGCCTCCTCCAGCGTCTGGTCGCCGGACTGGAACACGGCGGACGAATAGGTCATCGAGGAGTCGAGCCACTCGCCATAAAAGTCGTTGCCGAGGTCATAGTGCTCGGCGATGTTCTGCTTGGAGCCTTCCTTGGTGTTGGCCCGCGACAGGTGGTAGGCGACGTCCTGCGCCGCGCGGCGGAACAGGCCCGGATTGGCGTTGTCGAACATGGACCGGTTCTTGAGGAAGAAGCGGAACAGCGCCGTCAGGTCGTCAATCTCGATGTCGCCATTGATATAGGCGGACGCAAAACCGAGCGTGCCGCGGCGCATCGCCTGGCCGATCACGCTGAAATTATTGAGCTTCAGCACCGAGTGCAGCCCGCTTGCGGGATTGCCCACCGTGCGCGTCCGGCCGTTCGGCATCACCACCGTCACCGAACCATGGGCCGGCTTGCCGATCAGCGGCAGCGCGATCCATTCGACGAGGCGGGAAACCAGATGTGTCCACAGCGAAGAAGCGCCGGACGACTGTTGAACTGCAGCTTTACTCATAGATGCAACTATTCCGTGCGCCGATCGAGATTCGCGGGGCTTCGCGCCATCGTATCGGCCACGCCTTTCGGGCATGTCAAGACGGCCACCCTGCGGAAGCCAGGATTAATTTAGCTCCCCTTAACGGATATGCAAGCATCCGTTTGGGTCGGTCCACCAGTGGTTTACATCGCGGTTCTAGGCGGGATGGGCGACATCGGCCAGCCGGAACTGCACCTCGGACCGGCCCTGCCAATGATCGAGCCCGAGCGTGCCGGCAAGATGGAGCGGTTTTTCTCCCCCGGCCGAAAGCAGCGCCTCGCCGATCGGCGTTTGCGCGGCGCGGAAGGCGATGGCCTTGAGCCGGGCGCCGTCCTGCGAAGTCAGCGTGAACCGGACATGCCCACCGGCGCCCACGATTTCCGGAAATTTCGCCCGGTGCGCGGGAAAAGCGAAGAGCGGCGTGGGGTTGCCGGCCCCGAACGGCCCGGCGCGCTCGACATCACGGACGAAATCGGTGGTCGCGCCCCGCGCGGTCAATGCCGCATCGATCTTGAGCGAGGTTATGGCACGGGCCGCGGTGACGGTCTCCGCCAGCGCCTCGATCAAATGGGCGCGGAAGGGACCGAGTTCCCCAGCCCGCAACGTGACGCCGGCGGCCATGGAGTGACCGCCGCCGCGCGCGATCAGGCCCGCTTCCACCGCCGCGATCACAGCGCGGCCGAGGTCGACGCCCGGCAGCGACCGCCCCGAACCCGTGCCGCCGCCATCGGGCCCGAGCGCGATGGCAAAGGCCGGGCGCTCGAATCGCTCGCGGAGGCGCGCCGCCACCAGCCCCACGACACCGGCATGCCAGGCAGCCGAGGCCAGCACCAGCACGGGCGGCCCCTCGCCGCCGCCGATCTCGGCCTCCGCGACCCGGGTCGCCTCCTCGACGGCGTCCACTTCAATGCGCTGACGTTCGCTATTGAGTTCATCGAGCCGGGCGGCAATGACCATCGCGTCCGATTCGCTATCGATCGACAGCAGCCGCGCGCCCAGCGCCGCATCCCCGATCCGCCCGCCGGCATTGATCCGGGGGCCGATGAGAAAACCGAGATGGTAGGGATTGATCGGCCCGTTGATGCGGGCCGCGAGCGAAAGCGCGGCGATGCCGGGGTTCTTGCCGTGCCGCATCACCTCGAGGCCGCGGATGACGAAGGCGCGGTTGAGGCCCTTTAGCGGCACCACGTCGCAGATGGTCGCGAGTGCGGCGAGGTCGATGAACGCCATGAGGTCCGGCAGGCCGGCAACGCCGTTGCCGCGCAGCAGGCGGTTGACGGCCACGAGCACCATGAACGTCACCCCGGCGGCGCAAAGATAGCCAAGGCCCGAAACATCGTCGGGCCGGTTGGGATTGACCACCGCATTGGCCTCGGGCAGCCCGTGATCGGCGAGGTGGTGGTCGATGACCAGCACGTCCACTCCACGCCCCCGGGCATGTGCGATCGGCGCCATGCTGGCCGTACCGCAGTCGAGGGTCACCAATAGCGTCGCGCCGCCGTCGATCAGGCGGTCGATCGCCGGAATGTTCGGGCCGTAGCCTTCAAAGATCCGGTCGGGAATATAGACCTCGGGATCGAGGCCGAAATGGCGCAGATAGCGGGCCATCAGCGCGCACGAACAGGCGCCATCGACGTCATAGTCGCCGAACAGCGCGATGCGCTCCCCGCTTTCGATCGCCTTCGCGAGCCGCTCCGCCAGCGCATCCATGGCGGTGAGTGTCGAGGGATCTGGCATCAGTTCGCGCAAGGTCGGGTTGAGGAAGCTCGCCGTCTCCTCGATCCCCACACCCCGTCCCGCCAGGATGCGGGCGAGGATTTCCGGCAGTTCGGATTGCTGGCTGATCGCGGTCGCGATCCGCGTCGAGGCGGCGTCGAGCCGGTCCACCCAGCCGCGCCCGCTGACCGAGCGCTCGACATCGAGGAAAAACCGCGGCGACTCAAGCATGACCCACTGCTAGGCGGAAAGCCTGCCGCCGTCGAGGGGTGACACCTACTCGATGATCAGTTGCACCCGGTCGCTGGAGACGCAGGAGATGCCGAACGAGATCGGCCGGCCGTTCAGATCGACGTCGATCTTGTGGATTTCGAATACCGGACGGGTCTTGGGCAGCTTCAACGTCTTGGCTTCCCTGACATTGGGCAGGCGGGCGATGATGCGCGTGCTCTTGCGCTTGTAGTCGGTGATGCCGAAAGCCCGGTAGGCAGCGGTTCGCGAGGGATTCTTGCGCAACAGATCGTCGATGCCCTGGAACCGGTCGGCGGGGAAACATCCGCGTCCCATGCTCAACGGCCTGCCGCTGACATCGCCCATCGAATCAACCACCACCACCTCGGCGCCGGGCGGCAGTTCGAGCGCCCGCTGCGTCTGGGCATCGGCCTCCTCGATCGTGCTCGAAAGGATGCGGCGCTGGCTGTCAAGGCCGGCGCTGTTCATGTTCTCGCTCCAGCGCGTCCGCTCGCCGAGCGCATAGGGAATCGCGTCTTCGGCAACGAAGAGGCCCCGCCCATGCTCGATCCGGACCAGGCCTTCCTTCTCCAGTTCGGCAAGGGCGCGGCGGACGGTGAAGCGGCTGACGCCGAAATGGCTCGCCATGTCGAGCTCGGTCATCAACTGCATGCCGACCATGAGCTTGCCGCTGCGGATGTCCTCCCGGAGCGCTGCCGCAACGCCGCGCCAAAGCCGGCCGCGTTCATGACCGGCGCCCCCGGAGATGTGGGATTCTCCAATTGAAGCCATTTTTCCGAACCTCGCTCATCCGCCGCCGGGCCGGGACGCAACCCGCACTTCCGACCGCTATGAGTCGTCATAAGGCTGAAACATCGCACCTGTAAAGGTCCGTACTGCAAAAAGAAGGTACGGACCTTTAAGCGGTGAAACGCCTTGTTTCACCACGATTTTCTGTCGCCAGTCGGAGACCATTCCTTGTCCCTTGGTCCTCGCCGCGACGGGTCGGAAGAAGCGGATGCCGGGAGTTGATATGGCAGAAGGCAATGTGACTGAATTGAATGCGGAGGCCCGCGACCAGAACGCGGACCGCAAGCGCTGGATGGGCATCCTGGCGCGCGCCACCAGCAACGAGCTGGAGCGGGCCTGGAGCAGCATCGACGATCATCCGGCCTATGTGTGGCTGCGCGAGCCCGAAGTCGGCCTCGTGATGGTGCGGGCCCGCGCCGGCGGCACGGGCGACCTCTTCAACATGACCGAAATGACCATGACGCGCTGCGCCCTGCGCCTCGCCGACGGCACCACCGGTTATGCCTTCGTGCAGGGGCGCGACGAGCGCCAGGCCGAGCTTGCGGCAGTGTTCGACGCGCTCATGCAGCGCCCTGAGCACCGAGCCGCGATCGCCCGCAGCGTCATCGATCCGCTGCACGCGGCACAGGCTGAACGGCGCCGGCAGAAGAGCCTCAAGGCCGCGGCCACCAAGGTCGAGTTCTTCACCATGGTGCGGCAGGAGAGCCGGAAGGGAGCGCCCAAATGAGCGTTGCGATCAATACCACCGACCTGAAGCCGGCGTTTGCCCAGCCCATCTTCGACAGCCAGGCGAGCTTCCGCCGCATCCTCGACGCGCTGGCCTATGCGGGCCGCACCGAGACGCTGGACCGGCTTTCCGACGTGCCCGCGCCACTGAATACCGCGACCACGGCCGCGATCCTGACCCTGCTCGATTTCGAGACGCCCGTCTGGCTCGACGTCGAGCATGACTCGGCGGCCGCCAATTATATCCGCTTCCATGCCAGCGCCCCGCTGAGCAAGGCCAAGGACGAAGCGCGCTTCGCCATCGTCACCCGCCCGTCCGAAATGCCCTCGCTCGCGGCCTTTTTCGCCGGCGAGGACAAGTATCCCGAAACCTCCTGCACTCTGATCATCCAGGTGCCATCGCTCACCGAGGGTCCCGCCACGCGCTGGACCGGTCCGGGAATCGACGGCGAGACAACCGTGCACATCGCCGGTTTGCCTGAGCTGTTCTGGCGGGAGTGGGACGACAACCACGGCCTCTACCCGATGGGGGTCGACGTGATCTTCTCCGCTGGCTCCGAAATCATCGGATTGCCGCGCGGGGTGAAAGTCGAGGAGTGAGAAAATGTATGTAGCAGTCAAAGGCGGCGAACGCGCCATCCTCAACTCCCACAAGCTGATCGCCGAGGAACGGCGTGGCGACACGTCCGAGCCGGAGCTGACGCTCGGCCAGATCACGAGCCAGTTCGGCCTCGCCATCGACCGCGTCATGACCGAAGGCTCGCTCTATGACCGCGAGCTGGCGGCGCTGGCGCTTAAGCAGGCCCAGGGCGACGTCACCGAGGCCGTGTTCCTGCTCCGCGCCTTCCGCACCACGCTGCCGCGCCTCGGCATCACCGACGCGATCGACACCGCCCGGATGGATATCCGCCGCCGCATCTCGGCAGCGTTCAAGGACCTTCCCGGCGGCCAGGTGCTTGGGCCGACCTACGACTACACCCACCGCCTGCTCGATTTCGAGCTGAGCGAGACGGATGGGCCGGCCCCAGAGGCCGACATTGGCGTCGAGCCGCTCGATGCCGCCATGCCGCGCGTCACCGACATCGTTGGCGAGGAAGATTTCATGGAGCGGGAGATTCCGGTCCGCGAAGGCGAGCCGGTCTACGACCTCACCCGCCAGCCCATGGCCTTCCCGGCGGGCCGCGACCAGCGGCTGCAGAACCTCGCTCGCGGCGACGAAGGCTTCCTTGTCTCCATGGCCTATTCGACCATGCGCGGCTATGGCGGCGCCCACCCCTATGTCGGCGAAATCCGCATGGGTGACGTGCCGGTCGAGTTCGTGCCGGAAGAGCTCGGTTTTGCCATCGAGATCGGCGACATCAACGTCACCGAATGCCAGATGATCAACCAGTTCAGCGGCTCCAAGACCGAGCCGGCGCGGTTCACCCGCGGTTATGGGCTGGCGCTGGGCAAGAGCGAGCGCAAGGCCATGGCCATGTCGCTGGTTGATCGGGCGCTGCGCGGCCGCGAGCTCGGCGAGATGGCCCGCTATCCCGCCCAGGACGAGGAATTCGTCCTCTACCACACCGACAGCGTCGAGGCCGGCGGGTTCGTCTCCCACCTCAAGCTGCCGCACTATGTCGATTTCCAGGGCGATCTTCAGATCCTGCGCAGCATGCGCGCCGAGTTCGAGGCGAGCCAGAACAAGGAGGCGGCCGAATGAGCACGGCTACCGCACAAAAAATCGCGGGCAAGGCTGCCTACAACTTTGCCTATCTCGACGAGCAGACCAAGCGGATGATCCGCCGCACCATCCTCAAGGCGGTGGCCATCCCCGGCTATCAGGTGCCGTTTGGCGGGCGTGAAATGCCCCTCGCCTATGGCTGGGGTACGGGCGGCATCCAGGTGACGGCCAGCATCATCGGGCCGGACGACAAGCTCAAGGTCATCGACCAGGGCGCCGACGATACGACCAACGCCGTCTCCATCCGTCGCTTTTTCACCCGCGTAGCTGGTGTGGATACGACCGAGGCCACGGCCGAGGCGACCGTTATCCAGACCCGTCACCGCGTGCCCGAGACGCAGCTCCGCGAAGGCCAGATCCTCGTCTACCAGGTGCCGCAGCCCGAGCCGCTGCGCAATCTCGAGCCGCGCGAAATGGAAACGCGG
This sequence comes from Devosiaceae bacterium, assembly GCA_035493835.1. Taxonomy (GTDB): domain Bacteria; phylum Pseudomonadota; class Alphaproteobacteria; order Rhizobiales; family Devosiaceae; genus DASZTU01. The sequence goes on along the minus strand of DATJHO010000149.1, from coordinate 13,889 downwards.
AAAATGCATGCCTATGCCGAATATGGGCTGATGCAGGTTCGCCTCTATGAGGACATAGCCCGCTACGGCCAGATCGTCACCGCGCACAGCTATCCGGTGATGGTGAACAACCGTCACCTGATGTCGCCGACGCCGATTCCGAAGTTCGACAACCCGAAGATGACCAAGAACCCGGCACTCCAGCTGTTCGGCGCCGGCCGTGAAAAGCGCATCTACGCGGTGCCGCCCTACACGACGGTCCGGAGCCTCGATTTCGACGATCACCCGTTCAAGGTCCAGAGCTGGACGACGTGCTGCGCGCTTTGCGGGGCCACCGACAGCTATCTCGATGAAGTGGTGACCGACGACAAGGGCGGACGCATGTTCGTCTGCTCCGACACCGACCATTGCAATGAGCGGCGTGCCGCCGGTCATGTCGGGCCCGAGGGCCTCGATGCGGCAGCCGCGGCGCTGCTCGGCCTCAACGAAACGCAAAAGGAGCCGTCGTAATGGCCGAAGCTCTTGCTACCAAGACCCGCAGCCCCTTGATGCGGGTCAGCAATGTCTCGAAGTCGTTCGGTGACGTTGCCGCCTGCAAGGATATCTCGTTCACCCTCTATCCGGGCGAAGTGATCGGCATCGTCGGCGAGTCGGGCTCCGGCAAGTCGACGCTGCTCAACTGCCTGTCCGCCCGCCTGCCGCCCGACGCCGGAAGCATCGAGTATGATACGCACCGGCACGGCCTCGTCGACATCCTGTCGCTGAACGAGCCCGAGCGGCGCATGCTGATGCGGACCGACTGGGGCATCGTGCACCAGAACCCGCGCGACGGGCTGCGGATGAACGTTTCCGCCGGCGGCAATGTCGGCGAGCGGCCGATGGCAGTCGGCGCCCGCCACTACGGCAATATCCGCGCCGAGGCGCAGGATTGGCTGAGCAAGGTCGAAATCGACCTGTCGCGCACCGATCACCGCCCCTCGACCTTCTCGGGCGGCATGCAGCAGCGCCTGCAGATTGCCCGCAACCTCGTCACCAAGCCGCGGCTCGTCTTCATGGACGAGCCCACCGGCGGCCTCGACGTTTCGGTGCAGGCGCGCCTGCTTGATCTCTTGCGCGGCCTGGTGCGGGAACTCGGCATCGCCGCCATCGTCGTCACCCATGACCTCGCGGTCGTGCGGCTGCTCGCCGACCGGCTGATGGTGATGTGGCGCGGTGACGTGGTGGAGCAGGGTCTCACCGACCAGGTGCTCGACGATCCGCACCACCCCTACACCCAGCTTCTTGTCTCCTCCGTGCTGCAGGTCTAGCCGATGGCCCATGATTTGAATGCCGCGAACACGCCCATCCGCGTCGTTTCGCTCTCCAAGACCTTCACCCTCCACACCCAGGGCGGCACCCAGATTCCGGTGTTCGCCGGGCTCGATCTCGAGGTCCGGCGCGGCGAATGCGTCTGCCTGCACGGGCCGTCCGGCGCCGGCAAGTCGACGCTGCTCCGCTCGCTCTATGCGAACTACAAGCCGCATTCGGGCTCGATCCTGGTCCAGCACGAGGGCGCCGAGATCGATCTCGTCACCGCCGAGCCGTGGGAGATTGTGGAAATCCGCCGCCGGTCCGTCGGCTATGTCAGCCAGTTCCTGCGCGTCATCCCGCGCATCCCGACGCTCGAAATCGTCGTCGAGCCGGGCCTGGTGCGGGGCGTCCCCCGCGAGGAAGCCGAGGCGAAGGCGCGCACGCTCCTGACCCGCCTCCGGATTCCCGAGCGGCTCTGGTCGCTGGCGCCGGCCACCTTCTCGGGCGGCGAACAGCAGCGCGTCAACATTGCGCGCGGCTTTGCCGTCGACTATCCGGTGCTTCTGCTCGATGAGCCGACTGCTTCGCTCGATGCGGCCAATCGGCAGACGGTGATCGAGCTGATCAATGAAGCCAAGGGGCGGGGTGCGGCGATCGTCGGCATCTTCCACGATGAGGAAGTGCGCGACGCCGTGTCCGACCACCTTTTCGAAGTCCAAGCTTACCAGGGGAAAGCAGCGTGACCGACTCTCTAGTTCTGACCGGCGCCAAGATTGTCCTGCCCGACGAGGTCATCGAGGGAACCGTCGTCGTTGAAAAAGGCCGGATCACCGATATCTCGTCGCGGGATACCGCGGTGCCCGGCGCGTTCGACCTCGGCGGCGATTATCTGCTGCCCGGGCTGATCGACCTCCACACCGACGCCCTCGAAAAGCACATCTTGCCCCGCCCGGGCGTGCGCTTCAATCCGACGCTGGCCGCCCTGGCGCTTGATGCCCAGATCATCTCTTCGGGCATCACCACGGTGCTCGACTCGATCTGCGTCGGCGCCAGCATCCGCAATCCCGAGCGTAACGAGACGTTCGGGCCGATGATCGAGGGCGTCAAGACCGCCCGCGATCTTGGGCTGATGCGTGCCGACCACCTGCTGCACCTGCGTTGCGAAATCACCGACGAGCTGGTGGTGGAGATGTTCTCCCGCCATGCCGCCAATCCGCTGTTGCGCCTGATGTCGCTGATGGATCACTCCCCGGGCCAGCGCCAATCGCCTGACCTCGAGAAGTACAAGCAGAAGCAGCTCGCCTACGGCATGATCAGCCGTGCAGAAGTCGATCGCCTGACCGACGAGCTGATCATCGCGGCCCGCACGATCGGCCCCACGATGCGCGCGGCGCTGGTTGAACTCGGCCGCGCCAACGGTATTCCGATCGCCAGCCATGACGACGCAACCGAGGAGCACATCGACCTCGCCAAGACCGAAGACGTAGTGATCTCGGAATTCCCGACCACCTTGGTCGCCGCCCAGGCCGCCCGTGTGCAGGGCATGCAGATTCTGATGGGCTCGCCCAACATCATCCGCGGCGGCTCGCATACCGGCAATGTCTCGGCCGTCGATCTCGCCCGCGAGGGGCTGCTCGACATCATTGGTTCGGACTACGTCCCCGTCAGCCTGCTGCTGGGCGCCTTCTCGCTCACGGCGGACTCGATCGGCTACGCCCTGCCCAAGGCAATCAAGACGGTGACGCTCAACCCGGCAATCGCCGTCGGGCTTGATGACCGCGGCAGCATCGCCCCGGGCAAGCGCGCCGACCTCATCCGCGTCGGCATGTTCGATCAACTGCCGGTCGTACGCTCGGTCTGGACTGCTGGCCGCCAGGTCTACTGACGCTTGCACCCCGGGGGGCTCCCCGCGGGGCACCTCCCCCGCAAGGGGAAATTGAAGCATTCACCGCGCTTCCATTGTCATGGCCGGGTTTGCCCCGGCCACCCACGGTGCCGCGCCACGTCCGCTCTCGCTACTGGAAAGGCAGCATAGGTCCCCGGGTCAAGCCAGGAGATGACGATGTTGCACGGCGGGGCGCGACCGTGCGCCGACGCAGCAATGGCGGCACCTCAGTATCGCGCCTGCGAGCTGCATCACTTCAGCGGGATCGTGCGCTCGGTCCGAAATTTCCCCGCACTTCGCCCCACCACAGTGTCACCCCGGCGAACGCCGGGGTCCATCTTGCTGCCCCGCTATCCGCCCAACGGTCACGGCGAGCGCTGCACGCCGGCCACGGCCAGCATGCCGCCATGAGGTGGCAAACTACTCGTACTTTTCGAGGAACGCCTCGATATCGAGGGCGCGGAAATCCGGCAGGGTTTCGCGCAGTTTGTCGTGCGGCCAATCCCACCAGGCGAGCGACAGCAGGCGGTCGGCGATCTCCTTGGGGAAGCGCGGCCGGATCGGCTTGGCGGGGACGCCCCCAACGATCATGTAGGGCTCGACGTCCTTGGTGACGACCGCGCTCGAACCTACCACGGCACCGGTGCCGATGGTGACGCCCGGCATGATCACCGCGCCATGGCCGATCCACACGTCGTGCCCGATCTTGACCGGATGGCTGCGCCGCCAGTCGAAGAATTCCGCATCGTCCGTTTCGCCGAGCCCGAACTGGCGCGAGCGGTAGGTGAAGTGGTGCTGCGCCGCCCGCCACATGGCGTGATTGCCCGGATTGATGCGGACGGCCTGCGCGATCGAACAGAACTTGCCGATGTCCGAGTAGATGACGTTGCCGTCATGGACGATATAGCTGTAATCGCCAAAACTGGTTTCGGCGATCGAGGTGTGCGCGCCCACCTCCGTGTAACGGCCGAGCGTACTCTGGCGAATGGTCGCGGTAGGGTGAACTGAGGGCTCTTCGCCGAGCATCTTTTCGCTCATGCTTCTTGTCCTTGCTTGTTTATTCAACGGGTATTGGAAACGCTTGCGACCGACTGCCGAAGCGCAGCCGGTCGCAAGCCTAAGTAGCTGATAACATGTCTATTTTTCGCCGATGATCTGGCGACGAATGCGCCTCGAGAAGTAGTCGATCACGCCTACCGCGACCAGCATCATGATGATGATGAAGCATGCCTGGTCCCAGTTGTTCACCAGGATCTGCTGCGACAGCTGCAAGCCGATGCCGCCGGCGCCGACAATGCCCAGGATCGTGGCCGCGCGGACGTTCGACTCGAAGAAGTAGAGCGCGTTGCTGGCGATTACCGGCAGCACCTGGGGCACCACCGCGAGGCGGATGCCCTGCAGCCGCCCGGCCCCAGCCGCCTGCACGCCTTCGATCGGCTTGCGGTCGACGTTCTCGATCGCTTCCGCATAGATCTTGGTCAGGAACGCAACGTCGGACACCGCAATGGCGAGAACGCCGGCGAACGGCCCCATGCCCACGGCACTGACGAAAATCAGCGCCCAGATCAACGTGTCGACGCCGCGCAACACATCAAGGATGCGACGGAAGCCGAAGTGGATGGCAAAGTTCGGCACGATGTTGCGGGCCGCCAGAAAGCCGAACGGAAAGGCAATGACTGACGAAAGGCAGGTGCCGAGAAACGCCATGGCCAAGGTTTCGCCAAGCGCCTGGATATAGAGGCCGAGCACGCCGCCGTCAGAGGGCGGCAGCATGAGCCGGATCAGGAAGCCCAGGCGCTGCGTGCCGTAGAGCAGCCGCGCCGGGCTGGCGTCGATCCACCACAGGCCGAAGATGAAGACAGCCAAGAGCCCCAGAAAGATCGCGCGGTTGCGCCAACGCTCCGCGAACGGCCGCCGAAACAGATGGGGGTGTGCCTGCCGCCAATAGGCGAGTTCGCTGATGTCGCGGGCGGCGGATGAATTGCTCATGAGGTGAACCGCAGGGCTTCCTTGCTGATGACCCGGTGACGGATCGCTTCGCAGCTGAGATCAGTGACCATGACGACAACGATGATGAGGAGGACAATGGCGCTGATGTCCTGGTAGTCGAACTGGCGAATGGAGAGATAGAGCTCCTCCCCGATCCCCCCTGCCCCGACAATGCCGAGCACCGAGGCGCTGCGGATGTTGGATTCGAGGCGCAGCAGCGCATAGCTCAGGAAATTGGGCAGCACCTGCGGCAGCACGGCAAGGCGCATGATCGTCGGCCAGCTGCCACCCGCCGCCGTAACACCTTCGATGGGCCGGACGTCGGCGCTTTCGTTCACTTCGGAGAACAACTTCCCCAACGCGCCGGCCGTATGAACGGCGATGGCAAACACCCCGGGCAGCGGCCCGATGCCGAAGGCAAAGACGAAGATCATCGCATAAACCGTGTCGGGCACGGTGCGGGCCAGTTCAAGGACCCGGCGCGAGAGGAAATAGACCGCGTTGCTCCGTACAAGATTGCGCGACGCCGAAAAGCAGAGGAGCAGCGCAACGACGCTGCCGGCAACCGTGCCGACAAAGCTCATCAAGACTGTTTCCGCCAGCAGCTCGAGCCAGCGCGGCCAGTTCCAGTACCAGTTGCCCATGTCGGTGGAGAAGGTTGCCGCATGGATGGTCGGGAAGGTTGAAGAGATATACCGCCACGCATCCGGCAGGCCGCTCACCAGCCCATCGATGCTGAACTGGCTGAAGGAGACGGAATAGATCAGCCCCGCAACGATCAGGGCGGCATAGATCGCGGTCTGTACCCAGAGCTTGCGGCGCTCGGTCGCAAACGACCGCTCGAACGCCTCTAGTCTCTGGAGCTGCCCGGCGTCAGCCTCAAGCGTCATGAAGATGCTCCCGAAAAGAGCTTGGGGTATGGGCGCGCCGGCCCATACCCCAAATCGGCAAAAATCAATGCTTGTGACGATCGGCGTCATTCGCCTGGGTGATGGCGATGATGTCGTTGTAGTCGGAGTCCTTGATCGGGACGATCGCCTTGTCCTCACCGCCGTTGAGCGCCTTGTAGGCTGCCGGATCATCCGTGGGCAGCGAGAGGATGGCGTCGGTGAAGGCCTTCTTCAGGTCTGCCGGCAGGTCGGTCCGGACGACATAGGGGCCGTTCGGGATCAGGCCCGAGGTCCAGATGATGCGGGTCGAGCCCTTGGGCACCATACCCTTCTGTTCCATGCGCTTGACGTTGCTCTGCTCCGGGCTGGTCCAGTCGTCGGCCGCGGCATCGAAGGTGCCGTTGACAACGCCGACGACGCCCAGCTCATGGCTGCCCGAGAACGGCGTCTTGGAGAAATAGGTCGAAGGATCGATGCCGTTCTTCTTCATGAAGTAGAGCGGCACGGCATAACCCGAGGTCGAGTTCGGATCGGCCCAGGCGAGGACCTTCCCCTTGAGGTCGGCAAGAGTCTTGTAGGGGCTGTCGGTTCTGACGACGATCACGGAGTGATAGCCGGTCGAGCCGAAATTGTCCTCCGAGGTCGCAACCGCGGTGATGTTGTTGCCCATCACCTTGCGGCCGAGGGCGTAGTTGGCGGCGCCGATGGTGGCGAACTGGATCTTGCTCGAATGCAACGCCTCGATGACCGCGGCGTAGTCCGTGCCCCACTGAATGTGGACCGGCACGCCGAGCTTCTTGGTCATGTAGGCCGCGAAGGGCTGGAAGCGGGCAACGGCGTCGCGCTGGTTCTCCGAACTGGAGATGCCAAAGTTCAGTTCCTTGAACTGGTCGTGCCAGTCGGCCATCGCGGGCAGCGACGAAAGCAGCGAGGCACCGGCGAGCAGTGCCGCAACGACGGCACGGCGGGTCAGGCGGGAAATCATGGAAGTCGAACTCCGTGGGATGAACTTGAAGGAAGACGGGCGGTTTTGCCCGTCAAGCTGAGTGGAGAGACTCGGCCCGGGCCATGCCAATGGGGCGTTCGAAGTGGCCGGAGGTGAGGCTCTCATCGATGGGGGCGGCGCCGTCGCCGCCGTAAATCCGTTGCAGGCTTTCGTCCGTCAGCGCGTCGGGAACGCCATCGAACACCACCGCGCCCTTGGCGAGCCCGATGATGCGATCGCAATAGGCGCGCGCGGCGTCGAGCGTGTGCAGGTTGCAGATGACGGTGATGCCGTCCTCGCGGTTGATCGTCTTGAGCGCCTCCATGACGAGCCGCGCATTGTGCGGATCGAGCGAGGCGATCGGCTCATCGGCGAGCACGATATCGGGACGCTGCACCAGCGCCCGGGCTATGGCGACGCGCTGCTGCTGGCCGCCCGAAAGGGTGTCCGCGCGCTGCAGCGCCTGCGGCAGCAGGTTGAGGCGGTCGAGCGCCTTGGCCGCCATCATCCGTTCTTCGGCGGAAAACTGCTTGAACATGATCGGCAGCGTGCCGCTGGTGGCCACCCGCCCGATCAGCACATTGGTCAGCACATCCAGCCGGTTAACCAGGTTGAATTGCTGAAAGATCATGGCGCAGCGGGCGCGCCAGAGCCGGAGCTCCTTGCCTTTCAGCCCGCTGACGTCGAGGCCGTCGAACTCGATGCGGCCTTCGCTCGGATCAATCAACCGATTGACAAGGCGGAGCAAAGTCGACTTGCCGGCGCCGGAGCGACCGATGATGCCAACGATTTGCCCCTTGCCGATTTCAAGATCGACCGCGTCTACGGCAACGGACGCCTTGAAGCGTCGCGTCACAGCGCTGAGTTTCAGCATGCTGTCTCCGATATTTGCACACCTATCATCAAGAAGGTACGCATTCCAAGCAAACCTAAAGACGCATTGGTATTGTTACATTACTGCCATAAACGCAAACTAAACAATACCAATATTACTAGTTGTCTGCACTTCTACAGAACAACTGCCTGAATTATACTTTTCAATGTGACATCCATATTACGCTTCGATCACAAGCCAGCGAAGCGCGGGCGCAAATTGGGGAGAAAGCATGCACTCAGCGGTGTTGGGCGGCGCTGGAAGAGCAGGCCCGTGGAGAAAAATTCGCCCGCGTTTTCAAGCCGCTTGCCGGTTTCAGGGCCGCTCGAGGATCGATCCCTGGGGCCTGCTGCCAAAATTCACAATGATCAGGGGAAGAACGTCATATAAGCCCCCTAAACGTGACCGCCTGTGTTGAGAAGGAGTGCGGCTTGGCCAGAATTTTGGTCGTCGGGTCAGCCAATATCGATCGCATCTGGTGGTTGGATCGGCCACTGGTGTCGAGTGGGCGGCCCTTTTATGAGCGCATTGAGTCACGGCTCGGCGGCGGCGGCTTCAACACCGGCAGCGCGCTGCTGGCGCTCGGCCATGAGGTGTTGCTGGCAACGACCCTGTTTGACGACGACAAGGGCCGGGCGATCCTCGCAACGCTCGACGCGTGCGGCTTCGACACGCGGTTCATTGCTTTCGTTCCCGGTGAGTCGATCGAGACCGAGATCCTGATCGACCCGCAGGGCGAGCGCACGATCATCGGCCGCGCCGGCACCGGACGTAAACCCGTCATGGCGGAACTGCCGCGGGTCGAGGCGGCGGCCATCTACCTCAATTCCAGGCGAATGAGCGCCACGGCTACCAGTGGCCTCGCGCGCTTTCCTCATGTGGTTTCGCAATTTCCGCTGTCGCCGGGCGAAATCCGGCCCGCCGACGTTTTGATTGCTTCGCGCTCAGACGTCAGTGGCCCGGCCGACACCCTCTGGAGGGATGCAAGGGAGCGCGCGGGACAGCGGCTGAGCCAGCTTGTCCTGACCGACGGGTCCAAGCCGGTCTGCGTAATCGAGCGCGGCGAACAGGTCGAAGTGCCCGTGCCGCCCATCGGTCCGGTTCGGGACACGACGGGGGCCGGCGACGCCTTCGCCGCCGGCTATATCGATGGAATCCTCCGTGGCCCAGACACGGCGGCAATCGCGGCCCGAAGGGGCAACGAGGCGGCTGCTGCGTGGCTCTCCAAGGACGGGAAAGAGCCGGGGGGCCGGACCATGGCAGCGATGTAGCGCCGCCGCGGAATCGCGTCGCCCGATGCGCGGCCGCGTCACAGCCCTAGATCGCTGAGCGAGGGATGGTCGTCCGGGCGACGTTTGCCCATTTCCCAGTGGAACAGGCGATCGCTTTCACTGATCGCCAGATCATTAATGCTGGCATGGCGTGTCCGCATCAGCCCCGCCTGATCGAACTCCCAATTTTCGTTGCCATAGGACCGGAACCACTGCCCTGCTGCATCATGCCACTCATAGGCAAAGCGGACGGCGATGCGGTTGTCGCTGAAGGCCCACAGTTCCTTGATCAGCCGGTATTCCAGTTCGCGAGCCCATTTCCGGGTCAGGAAGGCCACTATCGCTGGCCGTCCCTGGATGAACTCACTACGGTTCCGCCAGCGGCTGTCGGGGGTGTAGGCGAGCGAGACCCGCTCCGGCTCCCGCGTGTTCCACGCGTCTTCTGCCGCTCTAGTCTTCTGCATAGCCGTCTCGATGATGAACGGCGGCAGTGGTGGCCGTGGCTCTGACATGATGGGCAACTCCAACTCGTTTACCGGTCGATGCATTCTTGGCCAGTCGGTACACGGCATCAACACCAACGACCGTCGACTATTCCCGCGCGGACTCAGGATCGTCAGGCGGGGGGCAAGCCACCAATGTACAGCACGCTGTGCGATGTCGCCTGGCTCAGCAGCGCCTGAAGCTCGCGGTCTGGAAAACGGCGTTCGAACGGCGCGGCCCAGGCGATGTCATCGGCGTTGAGCTTGATCGGTCGCTGGGCGATCCCCGTTTGTGCAGCAAAGGGCGCGGGGTTGCTGATCCCGGCTACAGCCGCGTGGACGAGTCGAAGGAGCGCGCCATTGTCCTCGTGATAAAGGTCGTCGCCGTTGGCGCTGGCGAGTTCGGCCATGGTGACGAGCGGCGCCGCGGCAAAGAGGTGATAGTGCAGCGCCAGCGCCCGGCGCGCCATCTCCAGCGGCAGGGTGCCCTCTGGCGTTATCTGCGCGGCGCCGATGCCAAAGCTGTTGACGCCCCAGTCATAGAGATCGCGCCGATCAGCGGCGATCGCGGCCGCCATCACCGCCAGCCCGGCCCAGTACCGATGATTGTTCCTGCCGTCCGTCTTGGTGGCACGGGGCGCGTAGTAGAGGCTGTTCAATGCGCCCACGACGCCCAGCCAATGACCGATCCGGCCAGCCTCGGCAGCGGAAATCGTGGGGGCCATGCGGACTTTCAGCCATGCGATGGAGAAAGAGCCGAGCATCCAACCCTGTACATAGGTGGCCTGGTTGGTCGACATCTCGCCGGTGAGCGTGCCGGCCTGGGCGAAATGGTCGAGCCAGTCCGCAACGCATCCGGCCATGGCAGTGTCGCCGTTCGCACGATAGCGGTCGGCCATCCTGTCCAAAGTGCTGGCGGCGTGGTGCCACACGCTGATCGATTGCTGATAGGCTTTTAGCCGCACCGGATCGATTACCGAATGGGCGGAGTCGCTGTAGTAGTCGTGCGTTTTGATGCTGGCCGGCAAATCCGGGGCCGTCGAGCACTGGCTCTTGCCACTTGCCGCATGGGCCGCAACAGGCACGTCCCACGGACTCCGAAGCGGCCCCGCGGCCTCAGCGGGCACAGTGCCGAGCAGGGCAGCAGAGATCCCGGCCGCGATCCACAAAAACCGCCACAGCTTCATTTGACGCACTCCCTCGACCGCTATCCATCGCGGCGACAAGCTCTTATCGTCGAGCGGGTTGACGGTCAGCCGGGCCTAGTGTCGCATACGCGCAAACGGCACCATCTATTCCCACTCAATCGTGCCGGGCGGCTTCGAGGTCACGTCGTAGACGACCCGGTTAATGCCGCGGACCTCATTGATGATCCGGGTCGCGGCGCGGCCGAGGAAGTTCATGTCGAACGGGAAGAAATCGGCCGTCATGCCATCGACGGAAGTGACGGCGCGCAGCGCGCAGACGAATTCATAGGTGCGGCCGTCGCCCATGACGCCCACGGTCTGCACCGGCAACAGCACGGCAAAGGCCTGCCAGATCACGTCGTAGAGCCCCGCCTTGCGGATCTCGTCGAGGTAGATGGCGTCGGCCTTGCGCAGGATTTCCAGCTTTTCGGGCGAAACGCCTCCCGGCAGGCGGATCGCGAGGCCCGGCCCCGGGAAGGGATGCCGGCCGACGAAACGCTCGGGCAGCCCCAACTCACGGCCGAGAACGCGGACTTCGTCCTTGAAGAGCTCGCGCAGCGGCTCGACGAGCTGCATGTTCATGCGCTCGGGCAGGCCGCCCACATTGTGGTGGCTCTTGATGGTGACCGACGGCCCGCCGCTGAACGAGACGCTCTCGATCACGTCCGGATAGAGCGTGCCCTGGGCCAGGAAGTCGGCGCCGCCGATCTTCTTGGCCTCGGCCTCAAACGTCTCGATGAACAGGCGCCCGATGATCTTCCGCTTGGTCTCGGGATCGACCACGCCCGTAAGCTCGCCGAGGAATTGCTTCGAGGCATCAACGTGAACGAGCGGGATGTTGTAGTGATCCCGGAACATGGTCACGACCTCATCGGCCTCGTTGAGGCGCATCAAGCCATGATCGACGAGAATGCAGGTCAGCTGGTCCCCGATCGCCTCGTGGATCAGCACGGCGGCAACGGAAGAATCCACCCCGCCCGAAAGCCCGCAGATCACCCTGCCCTTGCCTACCTGCGCCCGGATCTTTTCGATCGCGCGCTGGCGATAGGCCGACATGGTCCAGTTGGCGGCAATGCCGCAAATACCGTGGACGAAATTGGCGTAGAGCTTTGCCCCGTCGGGCGTGTGCACGACCTCGGGGTGGAACTGCACCGCCCAGATTTTTCGCTCTTCGTTCGCAATCATGGCGAACGGGGCGCCATCGGAGGTGCCGATCACCTCAAAGCCCGGCGGCAGGGCGACGACGCGGTCGCCATGGCTCATCCAGACCTGATGCTCGGTGCCGAGCTCCCAGACGCCGTCATAGAGCGGGGAAAGTTTTTGCACCCGGATGGCGGCGCGGCCGAACTCGCCGGAATGGCCGCCTTCCACCGTGCCGCCCAGCGCCCGGCAGAGCGCCTGCTGGCCGTAGCAGATGCCGAGGATCGGCACATTCGCCGCCAGCAGCGCCGGATCGATCGTTGGCGCGCCTTCCGAGAGGGTCGAGGCCGGCCCGCCGGAAAGGACGATGCCCTTCGGCCTGAGGCTTGCGAGCGCTGCAGCCGCCGTGTTGAACGGATGCACCTCGCAGTAAACGCCGGCCTCGCGAATGCGCCGCGCAATCAATTGCGTGACCTGCGAGCCGAAATCGACGATGAGGATGGAGTCGGGCGCTGAAGCCGCAGCAACGGATGTTGTCATGGCGAGCATTTAGCGGGCCCGGCTCGATTCCGCAAGCAAGGCGATTCGACTCAGTTCCGGGCCCCGGGGGAACGCTCCAGCCTTTGCGGGAACTCGATGACATTGGCCCCTCGCCGCTGGGCCAATGCCTGCAATTCGTCGATCAGGCCAATGACCATCTCAAGCACCTCCTTGAGCTGGGTCGACTCCCGGTCCCGATCTCCAAGTATCGCCTGCGCTTGTTCGAGATGATCCTTTATCATCACGTACTTCATCTTCATTTCCAGGCTCCTTGGACTTCGCTTGAAAGGCAGCGATGATTGGGCCGACGGCGCCAGAATCATCGGTGCATCTGCGCATGAACCTCGGATGTCAGCCTTTCCTGCTGCTTGCCCGGATCGCGACAATTTGCATCAAGCTTTCTGCAATACGCTTTGACGCATACGAGCCGGGCCTTTAGCGACCGGCAGATATCGGGGGATAAAATCGACGGGGGGAGTGCGGCGGGGCGAAGGGGCACTGCCTCGCCTCGCCGTGCATCCGGCCCTCGCGGCCCGTCGCGCCCCGGTCTATCCGGGGCATCCAGGGCAACAGGCGCCCAGCCCGCGGCCCCTGGATTGCCCGGACGAGCCGGGGCAATGACGGAGCCTTGAGGGTGGTGCTGCGACGCGGCGTCGCGACTAAGGTCGCCCGCCACGCCACATCGTCACCCCCGGGCTTGACCCGGGGACCCATGCAGGCTTGCCAATAGCTGGGCGGACTTGGCGCGGCATCATGGGTGGCCGGGTCAAGCCCGGCCATGACGAAGGAGGATTGAAGATGCGGGATCGCGACCTACCGCCTCCGCAGCACGGAGACGAAAAACCCATCCGTATCCACAACTCGCGGCGTAAGCGTCAGCCCCGCAGCGGAGAAATAGGGCAAGGACTTCCCCTCAAAATGCTCGGCCCACAGCGCTTTCGGATCGACGGCCTCGAAGCCTTCGTTCTCGGCCATGAACTGCGCCACCTGCTCCTGGTTCTCCTCCGGAAAAATCGAGCAGGTGATATAGATCAGCGCGCCGCCCGGTTTGACGTACCGCATCCCCTCGGCGAGGATTTCCCGCTGCTCGGTGACGCGCTGCTCCACCTGCGCGGGGGTCAGCTTCCACTTGGCGTCGGGCCGGCGGCGCCAGGTACCGGACCCGGTGCAGGGCGCATCGATCACCACCCGATCCATCTTGCCGGCAAGATCATCGAGCGCGCCCGGCTGCGGCGCGCGCACCTGCGCATTGCGCACGCCATTGCGCTTCAGCCGGTCATAGATCGGCGCGAGGCGGTTCCGGTCGCTGTCGAAGGCGAAAATCTGCCCCTTGTTGTCCATGCTGGCGGCCATGGCGAGGGTCTTGCCCCCTGCCCC
>DATJHO010000148.1:0-14472 GCA_035493835.1 Devosiaceae bacterium | reverse complement strand
GGCGGCTTGCCATCGATGAGCCGGGAGCCGGGGCCGCCAAACCGGCCGGCGGCATCCGCGCGCTACAGGACAAGGTGAAGCAGGCGGCCAAGTCCTACCTCACGCGCGGCAGCACGGCGCTCAAGGAGGAGTGGAGCGAGTTCTAGCAGCGTCGAGATTTGGGATCTGAGTCGGTCCCAAACTCGGTGCCATAATCGAGCTTGACCGCCGCAAATCCTTGCATGTCGGTTGGCCTCAGGTCGGCTGGCGCGCGTGGCGCTCCTCACCCGCCTTCCGCTTCGCTCGGGCGACCTCTCCCCGTCGGGGCGGGGAATCCCCAGGGGAACCGTGCCCCGGATTTCCTTCCCCACCGGGGCCTCGCAGAGATTGGAAATCTCCCGGGCGAGCCATTTTCCTCCTGGAAGGTCCTCAGAGCCATGCTCGAATGGCAGGAGGCCCCCGCAAGGGGGGCCGAGTGCATTGACGTTGCGTGGATGAGAGGTTTCTTAGGAGCCACGCAGCGAAGGAGACCATCATGAGGCGCGTCGGCCTTGTGGCGCATGACCAGAAGAAGCCGGTGCTCGTCGAGTGGTGCCGGCAGCACCGCGACCGGCTGGCTGGGTTTGAGCTTTATGCGACGGGCACGACCGGCGGGCAGATCGCCGCGGCGACGGGGCTCACGATCACGCTGCTCAAGAGCGGGCCGCTCGGCGGCGACGCTCAGCTTGGGGCAATGATCGCCGAAGACCGGCTCGACGCGCTGATCTTCTATCAGGACCCCCTGACCGCCCAGCCGCATGACGTCGATATCAAGGCGCTGACCCGGCTGGCGACGCTTTACGATGTGCTCTTTGCCGTCAATCAGGCGACGGCCGACGCGGTTCTCGCCGCGCTTTGATCCTGCGTCACACCGGCACGGTTGACGTTTGCGTCATCCTCTGCGCAGATGCAACGAAACGGCCCGGAACAGGGCCGATTAAATACTTTATGTCAGGAACGGGCCGGGCTTCCTTGGACGCAGTCATCGACGTTCGCAACGTCTCCAAGCATTTTGGCGGCCTTGCCGCCGTTTCCAATTGTTCGCTGCGTGTCGGTCGCGGCTCGGTCACCGGGCTGATCGGGCCGAACGGCGCGGGCAAGTCGACGCTGTTCAACATGGTGGCCGGCAACATCAAGCCGGACAGCGGCCACATCTTCTTCGACGACCAGGATGTGACCGGCTTCAAGCCGCATGAGCTCTTTTCGCGCGGGCTGCTGCGCACGTTCCAGATCGCCCATGAATTCTCCAATATGACGGCGCTCGACAACCTCATGGTTGTGGCCAGCGACCAGCCGGGAGAATCGCTGCTCAGGACCTGGGTCCGGCCGGGACTGGTTGCCGCGCGCGACCGGGAAGTGCGGCAAAAGGCGAACGACGTCATCGATTTCCTCAGGCTCGGTCACGTCAAGAACGAGCTCGCCGGCAATCTCTCCGGCGGCCAGAAGAAGCTGCTCGAGCTCGGCCGGACGATGATGGTCGACGCCAAGGCGGTGCTGCTCGACGAGGTGGCGGCGGGCGTCAACCGGACGCTGCTGCAGGATCTTGCCGGCAATATCGAGCGGATGAACCGCGAGCTCGGCTATACCTTCTTCGTCATCGAGCACGACATGGATCTGATCGGCCGGCTCTGCGATCCGGTGATCGTGATGGCGCAGGGCGAGGTGATCGCGGAGGGCTCGATGGAGGAAATCCGCGCCAACCCGGCGATCGTCGAAGCCTACTTTGGCACTCCGGTCGAGGCGGCGTGATGGCGCTGATGGTGAAGTCTTGGCGCAAGGCCCCCTCACCCGCCGCTGCGCGGCGACCTCTCCTCCAGGGGAGAGGTGATGATGCGGCACCGCAGCGCTTCTGCGTCACCTCTCCCTTGGGGGAGAGGTCGGATTGCGCCAGCAATCCGGGTGAGGGGGCCTTTGCCGTCTTCGGCGCCGATACGGCCCCCGGGAGCGTCCGATGCCCCTGATCGAGCTCAAGGACGTGGTCGGCGGCTATGGCGGCGCGCCGATCCTCAACGGCGTAAACATCGCCATCGAGCCCCATGACATCGGGGTGATCGTGGGTCCGAACGGGGCGGGCAAATCGACTTCGCTGAAGGCGATCTTCGGGCTTGTCTCGGTGACGGGTGGCTCGATTACCTTCGACGGCCAGCAGATCCAGAATTCGCTCCCCGACAAGCTGGTGCCGCGCGGCCTGAGCTTCGTGCCGCAGGAAAAGAACGTCTTTACCTCGATGACCTGCGAGGAAAACCTCGAAATGGGCGCCTTCACGCGGCGCGACGATTTTTCCGACACCCTCGCCATGGTCTACGACATGTTCCCGCCAGTGAAGGAAAAGCGCCACCAGAAGGCGGGCGAACTCTCCGGCGGCCAGCGGCAGATGGTTGCGATGGGCCGCGCTTTGATGAGCCGGCCGAAACTGCTGCTGCTCGACGAGCCCTCCGCCGGCCTCAGCCCGCGCTACGTCATCGAGATTTTCGAAACCGTGGTTCGCATCAACAAGGCCGGTGTCGGCATCCTGATGGTGGAGCAGAATGCGCGCCAGGCCCTGGCTTTCGCCAGCAAGGGTTTTGTCCTCGCCAACGGGCAGAACCGGTTCACCGGCACCGGGGCGGAACTGATCGCCGACCCCGAAGTGGCCAGAAGTTTTTTGGGGGGGTGAGGCGCATGAATCCGTGCCGATTGAACAACCCCCACCCCATCCCTCCCCCCAAGGGGGGAGGGTGACCTTGTTGCACCGCTTGCCATCGCCGCCAGTCTGGCGATGCCGTCTTCTCCCTCCCCCTTGGGGAGGGATCAAGGGTGGGGGTCGTTCCTCCCGCCACCGCCTCTCAGTTTCGAGCGCCCAATGGACCAACTGATCTTCTTCATCAATAAAGTCCTGGTCGCCGGCACCGTGCTCGGCTCGATCTATGCGCTGGGCGCGATCGGGGTGACGCTGATTTTCGGCATCCTGCGCTTCGCCCACTTCGCCCATGGCGACATGATGACCATGGGCGGGTTCATCGCCTTCGTGCTGGCCGGCCTTTGCGCCGCGGCCGGCATCCATGTGCCGTTCGCGACGGGCTTTTTGGTGCTGCCGGTCGCCATGGTGATCGCCGCCGTCATCGCGCTCGGTCTCGACAGAGCCTTTTACGCCCCGTTACGAAAACGCGGGGCAAAGCCGGTGACGCTGCTCATTGCCTCGATTGGCGTGACGCTGATGATCCAGGGCGTGATCCGGCTGTTCTTCGGCGTCGATACGCGCAGCTTTTTCGAGAGCGAGCCCAAAAAGATCCTGCGCTTCGACATGAGCTGGATCGGCGGCAGCCGGCCGATCACCTTCACGCAACCCGAACTCTTCATGGTGATCATCACCGTGGTGCTGTGCCTTGCGCTCCACTTCTTCCTCACCCGCTCGCGCCTCGGCAAGGCCATGCGGGCGATGAGCGACAATGCCGATCTCGCGCAGGTCTCGGGCATCAACACCGCCCTGGTGGTGCGCGTCACCTGGATCATCGCCGGGGCGCTCGCCTGCTGCGCCGGCACGATGCTGGCGCTCGACGTCAGCCTGACGCCGGACCTCGCCTTCAACATTATCCTGCCGATCTTTGCCGCGGCCATCGTCGGCGGGCTGGGACAGGCCTATGGCGCCATCGCGGGCGGGTTTCTCATCGGCTTTGCCGAAACGCTTGCCGTCTTCGACTGGTCGGTGATCCTCAGGCCGCTGCAGCCCTACATTCCGTTCCAGATCCAGGGCGGCATGGCGCTGGTGCCGACCGAGTACAAGCTCACCGTCGCCTTCGTCATCCTCGTGGTCGTGCTGCTGGCGCGGCCGACCGGCATCTTCAAGGGGGCCTCCACATGAGGCAGGCGATCGTCCGCACCGTCGGGCTCTATGTGGCGCTGGTCATCCTGATCATCGCCGTCGGCATCGGCTTCGGCGTCCCCTACACCACGCGCATGCTGGTCGAAGCGGCCGCCTATGCGCTGATCGCGCTCGGCCTCAATATCCAGTGGGGCTATGGCGGGCTGTTCAATTTCGGCATCATGGGTTTCATGATGGTGGGCGGCGCGGCCGTCACCTTCATCTCTTATCCCATCAACATGAAGTTCTGGAACTCGGATGGACCGATGCTGCTCGGCCGGGCGCTGCTGGCCGCCATCCTCGGGGCGGTGCTGATCATCGCCGCCCGCAATGCCTGGCGCATCGGCGTCAAGGGCGGCTGGCGCACCGCGCTGATCATTGTCGCCTGGGCGGTTTCGTACCTGATCTTCCGCTCGCAGATCGATCCGGCGACGAGCTATATCGAGCAGAACGCCGGCTTCGTCGGCGGCCTCGGCCTGCCGGTGGTGCTGGGCTGGGCGTTTGGCGGCCTCGTGGTGGCGGCCATCGCCTATGTCGTCGGCCGCATTTGCCTCGGTCTCCGCACCGACTACCTCGCCATCGCCACCATCGGCATTTCGGAGATCATCCGCGCCCTGATCAAGAACATGCAGTGGCTGACCCGCGGCACGCTGACTGTCTCGCCGATCCGCTGGCCCGTCCCCCTGCCGGAAGACTACCAGGCCAAGGGCATCGACACCTTTACAGCGCTGATCTATGCGCGCGGCGGCTTTCTTCTGCTCGTTGCGGCGATCCTGGCGGTGGTGATGGTGCTGCTGGTCCGCGCCTATGGCGGGCCCTGGGGCCGAATGATGCGGGCCATCCGCGACAATTACATCGCCGCCGGCTCGATGGGTAAGAACGTCACCGCCCGGCAGCTCGAGATCTTTGTGCTCGGCTCGATCCTGATGGGCATCGGCGGCGCGATCCTGGTCTCGTTCGCGCAGATCCTCGATCCTTCCAGCTACCAGCCGATCAACCACACGTTCCTGATCTGGGTGATGGTGATCGTGGGCGGGGCCGGCAACAATTGGGGCGCCCTGTTCGGGGCCATCTTCATCTATATCATCTGGCTCCTGAGCGAGCCCCTGGCGCAATTGCTGTTCGGCTCGATCAGCCATTGGTCGTCGGCGATCGGCTGGGGCGCCATCCCCGACATCGAGAGCCGTTCGCTGCAGATGCGCGTCTTCGTGCTCGGCCTGGTGATCACCATCGCCCTGCGCTACGCGCCCAAAGGGTTGATCCCGGAATCGGCGCAGAGCCGGCGATAGAATGATTTCCGGCTCGAATCGAAGCAAGTGAACAACCCCCACCCGGCTGCCGCCACCCTCCCCTCAAGGGGGAGGGGCTTTGTGGCACGGCCGAGCATCATCGTTCCCCTCCCCCTTGAGGGGAGGGGTCAGGGGTGGGGGTTGTTTTGGCTTTCACTCGAACCCGTTGGATCCTCCTGCCGACTGGAAGCAGGCCCCGGCACCCCAGCGGTCAGCCCGCTGAGCAGCACGAAAATCATGCGCTCGAGGTCGATTTCTGCGCGAGGCTTCAGGCCGGAAAACTCAGGCATGGCCAAGACCTTTTCGACCAGCGGATTGGGGTGGGCGCTGGGCCACAGGCCGGCGACGTAGGTGCCGATGGCGCTGGTGGCCCAGGCGCAGTCGGCCTCGCCCAGGGCCGGCAGGGCCCGCGAGATCGCCCCGGCCATCCGATACATCAGCCCGAGCGATTCCCGCTTGAGCTCGATCACCGCCTGTTCCGAGACATTGTGCTCGAGGGTCGTCGCAAGAATGCTCAGCAGCCGACCAAAGCGCGGCCGTACGAGGAAGGCCGCCGCGGAGAAGCGGGCAACCGCTGCAACGTCCCCCGGCTCGACCTGCGAGAGGCTCGCCTCGACCGAATTCGTGAAGGCGCGAAGCTCGTCGACCAAGAGGCTCAGCAGCACCGCTTCCCGGCTCTCGAAATAGCGGTAGACATTTGATTTGGTGAAGCCGGCGCGGGCGGCGATGGCGTTGAGCCCTGCGCCCTCCGGCCCCTCGGCATCGAACAGCTCCGCCGCTGCCGCAAGGATTGCCTCGCGACGGGCCTCGATCTGCTCAGGTTTTCGCGCCCGCTGGAAACTCGCCTCGGTCAAGCCGCCCTCGCAAGCACCGGATAGGCAACCCCGGCCAGCGTTTCCGAGATGGCCCAGAGCTGCGCCGCTACCGCCTCGTCGCGTGCCTTGCCGGCAACCCGCGCCTTGCCCGGCGGGCCCTTGAGCTCGAACAGGCCGTTCGGGCCGTAATATCCTGCCTTTTCCGCCTCGGGGTCGGTCGCGGCGTAGAGCTGGGGCAGGGCGCCGCCGGCCGCCGAATGGCTCATCGCCGGCAGCAGAAACAGGCTAAGGCGGTTGACGAACCCCTCGGTGCCCGGCCCGTTTGCAATGAGGTCCGTGCGCGCAAAGCCGGGATGGGCGGCATTGACCATCAGCCCCCAGCCATTGTCATCGCTCCGGCGCTGCAGTTCGAAAGTGAACATCAGATTGGCGATCTTGCTCTGGGCATAGTATTTGAACGGTTTGTAATTCTTTTCGGCCTGTAAATCACCGAAATTGATCTGGCCGGCGTTGTGGGCGACGCTCGACACATTTACCACGCGCGGCGCTGGGGCCACGGCCAGCAGCGGCAGCAAGTGCGCCGTCAGGGCGAAATGGCCGAGGTGGTTGGTACCGAACTGCAGCTCGAAACCGTCCTCGGTGGTCTGGCGTTTCGGTGGCGTCATCACGCCGCCATTGTTGACCAGGAGGTCGAGGTGATTGTGCGCTGCCGAAAAGCGCTCGCCGAACTCAGCGATTGATTTCAGGCTAGCCAGGTCGAGCTGTTCGTAGCTGACCCTCGCATAGGGATGGGCGGCGCGGATGTTGGCGAGCGCCACCGCGCCCTTGCTGTTGCTCCGCCCCGTCAGCACCACTTCGGCGCCCTTGCCAGCCAGCGCGAGGGCCGTCTCGTAGCCGAGCCCGCCCGTTGCCCCGGTGATCACCACCAGCTTTCCCGTCTGATCCGGGATGTCGTTCGTCGTCCAGTTTGCCATTTCTTCACTCCGCTCCGAAGAGACCGATGGTCTGCAAATAAGTGACCATCGGTCTTTTGTCAAGGAACGGAGAAAGCCAGCTCTAGCGTGTGATCCGGTCATGCCGGGGCAACGGAGATTCCCGCGAAGGCGGGAATCTCCGTTTTACGGCGTGCCAGCAAAGCTTCGGCCTATGAGGTCGCCGAGCGGGCGGCAGGTCCCTCGAAATGGATCAAGGTCCCGAAAACAAAAAGCCCGGGCGCTTGGCCCGGGCTCAAACGTTCCGCGATAGGTCGAAATCTTACTCGACGGCGCCCTGATCGACGAAGGCGCCGTTCTTGACCGTCAGGTAGTTGATGACGCCGTCGACGTCGCCATGTTTGTCGAACTTGAGCGAACCGCCGGCGCCCTCGTAGTTGATGTCCTTGCCGGCCTTGATGTCGGCCACGGCCTTGGTCCACTCGCCCGGCAGAATGGTGTCGCCCTGGCCGCTGGAGATGGCGCGCAGCGCCTTGGAGAGGCCGTCGCGCTTGGTCGAGCCGTTCTTTTCGATGGCGAGGGCCAGCATGAAGGCGGCGTCATAGGCCTGCGGCACATAGGTGCCGTTCGGATCGACCTTGGCGGCTGCCGCGAGCTTGTTGAAGGCGTCGGTGCCAGCACCCGACGGCGTGCCGGCGCGGGTCGCGAGCATGCCCTCGACCGCGGCGGGATCGATGCCCTTGGTCAGCGCGTCGCCAACCATGCCGTCGCCGCCGACATAGACCTTGAAGTCGCCGGCCTCGACCGCCTGCTGCAGGATGGTGTGGCCCGAGGAATTGGCATAGGCGAGGATCACGAGGTTCTGGCTGCCGGCGCCGGCCAGTTGGCCCAGTTCGGCGCGGTAATCGGCCTTGCTGTCCTCATGCGACACGTCCGCCTGCACCTGGCCGCCATCGGCCTTGTAGGCAGCGGTGAAGGCGTCGTTGAGGCCCTTGCCGTAGTCGTTGTTCACGTAAGTGACGACCACGTCCTTGATGCCCTTGTCGACCAGCAGCTTGGCCATGCGCACGCCCTGGAGCGCGTCGGACGGGGTGGTGCGGAAGACGAGGTCGTTGTCGGCGAGCGTGGTCAGCGCCGGGGCCGAGGACGCCGGGGACACGAACACCACATTGCCCGACTTGCCGGCAGCGTTGAAGCCGCCGATGGTTTCGCCGGTGCAGAGGCCGCCCACGACCGCCACCACCTGCGAGGTGTTGATCAGCTTGTCGGCGGCGTTGCCGGCCGCGGACGCATCGCAGGCGCCGTCGGCGGAATCGATCGTCAGCTTGCCGCCGCCGAGAATGCCACCCTGGTCGTTGACCTCCTGGACGGCGAGCTTGGCACCGTTGAAGATTGGCGGCGTCAGGCTTTCGATCGGGCCGGTGAAGCCGCCGAGAAAGCCGAGCTTGACGTCATCGGCATAGGCCGGCGCGACTGCAACAAGGGCCGAAGCGGCCACTGCAGTCATGAAAAACTTCGCAAGAGTCATCAGTGTCCCTCTGTTGTGAATTGCTGCCCGCCTGAGTTGGCTTGCCGCCAATCTTCCTTCGGGTAGCAACGACGCCTCGGGAGCGCTCCCGGGCGCCCCGCCGGGCCAATCATTTACATGTTTGTGAACCCGAGTCACTTGGATTTGATTGCGTTTTAGGCAAGTGACGCGTTGTTGCCTAAGCGGTGGCATTTTGCCAAGCTCGGCCGTCCTCCATCCCCGCCGGAGCCTCCGCCTTGCGCTTCCCGTTCGCCCGTCCGCTGCTTGTCGCCGCCATGCTGGGGATGGCCCTCGCGAGCGCCGCCTCCGCCCAGCAGGCGCCGCCGCTGAAAACCCCGGACGTGACCAACCTCATGGCTCCAGATGCGAGCGGGGGCGGCGCGGAAGACAACGGTGGCGCCGGGGACGCAGCGACCGGCGTCGACGACCAGTCGGTCCCCCCGCCCTGCGGCAGGCAAGCCATTACCATCGCGCGGATGGCCTGGCCGTCTGCCGCGCTGCTTGCCGAAATCCATGCCCGCATCCTCAAGGCTGAGTTCGGCTGCACGGTGCAGGTCCTGCCGAGCGATCTCGCGCCGGCGATCATCGGCATGGCGCAGACCGGGCAACCGGCCGTTGCGCCGGAGATGTGGATTTCGCGTGCCGCCGACCAGTGGAACCAGGCGATCAAGGACCAGAAACTCAGGCAGGTGGGGCTGAGCTATGCCGAAAGCCAGTTCGAAGGCTGGTACGTGCCCGATTACGTGATAGCTGCCCACCCGGAGCTGAAATCGGTCACAGCGCTCAAGGACGACTGGAAGCTGTTTGCCGAGCCGGGAGCGGACAAAGCGGTGTTCGTCTCCTGCCCGGCCGATTGGGGCTGCGCGATCATCAACCGCAACCTGCTCAAGGCCGAGGGGCTGGACAAGCTCTTCGATGTTACCGAGCCGAAGAACCGGTATGATCTCGACCAGACCATCGCCGCCGCGGTCAGCCGCAAGCAGCCCATCCTCTTTTACTATTGGCAGCCCAACGCGACATTTGCCCAGCTCGCCATCAGGCCGGTCGATCTCGGGCCCTACAGCAAGGACGATTTCGTCTGCCTCGCCAAAAGGGCTTGTGCCGACCCCAAGCCGTCGAGCTTTGCGCCCGAGCCGGTGGTGATCGCGCTGGCCCAATGGGTGTTCACCGGCGCGCCGGAGGTGGCGGCCTATTTCCAGCGGGCCCAGATGCCCCTGGCCGAGATGGACAAGCTCCTGGCCCAGCTCAACGAGCCGAACGCGACCGTGGAAGGGGTAGCCGACCGGTTCGTCGCTGAGCGGCAGGACATCTGGCAGCGATGGGTAGGAACTTCTGCCCGGCCCTCCGGGGCTGACACAGGAAATTAAGGGTGAACATTAGCGCTTTATTGGCCATTGCCGGAGGATCGGCTGGCGGCCAGGCTCCCGTCGCGAACTATAATGTTATCGTAAGGACTCGGCCCTAGTAGGTCCGGCCGGCCGCCAAAACTATTTAACGGAAGTAGAAAAACCTCCGGCGCTCAAGGTTTTTTAACATCGGGTGTGTGAGTTTCCGCCCAATAGAAACCCGGCCACTGGGGCATCCAGAACAGATGCGTAGCCAATCCTCCCTCGACAGCATGCTGGCCAGCTATCGCCGGGTATCGGCGATCTGTGCGGCGTTGGCTGGCGCAGCGTTGCTGGTGAATGCAGCCGCGTTGGTCGTGTCGGCTACCGGGCATGGCCGGCTGGTCTGGTTCAGCGCTGTCTCGGCGGTCGCCCTGGCCGTTTTGCTGCTGCTCTGGCGCAATGGCTACCGGACGATGCGCAAGCGAGTGGCCAGGGCCGATGAGGAAAGCCGCCGGGTGATTGATTCCGCGCAGCGCGACGCGCTGACCGGGGCCTATACGCGGTCCTATTTTCTCGCCACGCTGAACGAGCGCGTGCATCGCGGCTCCAGCATGCCGGTGGGGTATTTCCATGTCGACATGGATCATCTCAAGGCGCTCAATGACGGCCACGGCCATGCGGCGGGCGATGCCGCGCTCGTCCATCTGACGGCGACCATCCGTCGGCTCGCGCCTGATGCGGTGATCGGCCGGCTGGGCGGCGACGAGTTCGGCGTTGCCCTGATCGGGCAGGACAGCAAGCAGGCACTGACGCGCCTGGCCGAGCGGATCCTTGAGGCCCTGCGTCAGGAGGTCAAGATTCGTGAGCACGTGACGCGCATCTCGGCCACGGTTGGCGTGGCGCTGGCGCCGGACGATGCGACCAATGTCGATGAATTGATGTCCCGCGCCGACCTTGCCCTTTATTGCGGCAAGCGCAGCGGCCGCTCGATGGTGGTGGGTTATGACCCCGACATGCTGGTGGACGAGCGTCACAATCGCTTCGTGCAGCGCGAACTGCGCGCGGCGTTGCTGCTCAACGAGATCAAGGTCGTCTATCAGCCCGTCTACAGCATCGATGGGATGAAGCTCAAATCCTACGAGGCGCTGGTCCGCTGGCAGCATTGCCATCGCGGCACCATTGCGCCTTCCGAGTTCATCCCGATCGCCGAACAGAGCGACATCATCGATCGCCTCGGTGAGGTCGTCCTGCGCCAGGTGTGCGCCGACCTCAAGCTGCTCGGCGTGCCGATCGCGGTCAACGTGTCGCCCGTACAGCTCCGCCGGCCCGGTTTTGCCGCGAGCTTTGCCGCGATCCTCGACGAGGCAAACATTTCGGGCGACCGCATCATCGTCGAGATCACCGAAAACATCCTGATGAAGACGGGTGGGGTCGAAACCGAAAATCTGACGGCGCTCACTCGCTTCGGGGTGAAAATCGCCATCGACGATTTCGGGGCCGGCCACGCCAGCCTCGAATATCTGCGCAGCTTTGCCTTCAACGTCATCAAGATCGACCGCAGCTATGTGGCGCACCTCAAGAGCGGCCGCGCCGACAGGGCAATCATTTCGGCGCTGTGCGATATCGCCCAGGCGCTAGACATCGAGGTCATCGCCGAGGGCGTCGAAACCCAGGAGCAGCTCGACACCCTGCGGCAAATCGGCTGCGATGCGGTCCAGGGGTATCTTCTCGGCCGGCCCGGCTCGGTGCGGGCCCTCGTCGGCAATTCCCTCGCCGCGGCCTGAGGCCCCAGCCTGCCTGCCGGACAGTTGCGGAGCCGGTGCGCCCATGCGTATAAAGACGCGAACGGGAATGCCCAGACCAGCGGGTTCAGCAGGAGATACGAGTTGGAACTGAAGCGGATCAATCAGCACGTCACCGTGTCCCCGCAGATCCGGCCAGAAGACGTCCCGACGCTCAAGGCAGCGGGCTTTTCCACCATCATCAACAATCGGCCGGACGGCGAGGAGCCGGGCCAGCCCACGGGCGATGCCATCCAGCAGGCCGCCCAGGCCGCGGGGCTGGTGTACCACTATATTCCGCTCGGGCGTGACGGGGTCTCCTCGGACATGGTCGAGAGGACCACGGAAGCGCTCGAGGCGAGCGAGGGTCCGGTGTTCTGCTATTGCCGCTCCGGCACGCGCTCGACGACGCTGTGGGCGCTGTCGCAGGCCGGCAAGGTGCCGGCTGACCGCATCATCGCCGAAGCGGCGGCTGCCGGCTACGATATGAGCCACCTCGCTGGGCACCTCGGCGAAAAATAGCGCCGCGCGAAGTCGAGGCTAGAGCCGTTCATCGTTTAAGGAAAAAGTGGCAGCCACTTTTCCTGGAAACGCTCTAGACCAACCGGGGTGGCGAACGCCCCAGAGTTGAGTGTCGATCGCTCGAGAGCTTCCCGAGCACGACGAAATCCCTCTTGCTCGGGTTCCATCGATGTCCATCAAGAAGATTCTGGTCGCCAATCGCAGCGAGATCGCCATCCGGGTGTTCCGCGCGGCCAATGAACTCGGGCTCAAGACTGTTGCGGTCTATGCCGAGGAAGACAAGCTTGCCTTGCACCGCTTCAAGGCCGACGAGGCTTATCTCATCGGCAAGGGCAAGGGGCCGGTCGAGGCGTACCTCCAGATCGAGGAATATATCCGCATCGCCCGCGTCTCCGGGGCGGACGCCATCCATCCCGGCTACGGCCTGTTGTCGGAGAGCCCGGAATTCGCCGATGCCTGCGACGAGGCCGGGATCATTTTTATCGGCCCGCGGGCGCAGACCATGCGCGACCTCGGCAACAAGGTCGCCGCCCGCAACATGGCGATTGCCAGCAATGTGCCGGTGGTGCCTGCAACCGAGGCTCTGCCCGACGACCTCGACGAAGTCGCCAAGATGGCCGCCAGGATCGGCTATCCGCTGATGCTCAAGGCCAGCTGGGGCGGCGGCGGCCGCGGCATGCGCCGGATCATGAACGAGGGCGACCTGCGCCACGAGGTTTCCGAAGGCAAGCGCGAGGCCAAGGCCGCGTTCGGCAAGGACGAGATGTATCTCGAAAAGCTGGTCGAGCGCGCCCGCCACGTCGAGGTGCAGCTCGTCGGCGACGACCACGGCAACCTCGTGCACCTGTTCGAGCGTGATTGCTCGGTGCAGCGGCGCAATCAAAAGGTGGTTGAGCGTGCGCCGGCGCCGTACCTGTCCGAACAGGTCCGCGCCGAGCTGACCGAAGCGGCGCTGCGGCTGGGCCGGGCTGCGAATTATCGCGGCGCCGGCACCGTCGAATTCCTGATGGATGCCGACACCGACAAGTTCTACTTCATCGAGGTCAACCCGCGCATCCAGGTCGAGCATACGGTGACCGAAGTCGTTACCGGCATCGACATCGTCAAGGCGCAGATCCGCCTGCTCGAGGGCGCGGTGATCGGCACGCCGGAATCAGGCGTGCCCAGGCAGGAAGATATCCGCCTCAACGGCCATGCCATCCAGTGCCGCATCACCACCGAGGATCCGGAAGAAAACTTCATCCCCGACTACGGCCGGATCACCGCCTATCGCGAGGCGACCGGGTTTGGCGTGCGCCTGGACGGGGGCACCGCCTATGCCGGCGCCATCATCACCCGCTTCTACGATCCCCTGCTCGAAAAGGTCACCTGCTGGGCCCCCACGCCCGAGGAAGCGATCGCGCGCATGAACCGCGCCCTCCGCGAGTTCCGTATCCGCGGCGTCCAGACCAACCTCGCCTTCCTCGAAAACATCATCACCCACCCGGATTTCGTCACTAACCGCTACACCACGCGGTTCATCGACACGACGCCGGAGCTGTTCGACATCCGCCGGCGCCGTGACCGGGCCACCAAGCTTTTGACCTATATCGCCGACGTTACCGTCAACGGCCATCCCGAGGTGCGCGACCGGCCGCCGCCGCCGGCGAATGCGCCCGAACCCATCGTGCCCCAGTTCGAGCCCCCGGTTTTCATCGAGGGCAGCCGGCAGGTGCTCGACCGCGAGGGGCCCGAGGGGTTGGCCCGCTGGATGAAGGCACAGACCCGGGTGCTGTTCACCGACACCACCATGCGCGACGCGCACCAGAGCCTGCTCGCGACCCGCATGCGCTCCTTCGATATCACCCGGATCGCCGAGGCCTACGCCAACGGGCTGCCGAACCTGTTCTCGCTCGAATGCTGGGGCGGGGCGACCTTCGACGTTTCCATGCGCTTCCTCAACGAGGACCCGTGGGAGCGCCTCGCCGCCATCAGGGCCGGGGCGCCCAACATCCTGACCCAGATGCTGCTGCGCGGCAGCAACGGCGTGGGCTACACCAACTACCCAGACAACGTCGTCAAATTCTTCGTCCGCCAGGCGGCCGCAGGCGGGGTCGACATCTTCCGAATCTTCGACTGCCTCAACTGGGTCGAGAACATGCGCGTCTCGATGGACGCCGTGCTCGAGGCGGGCAAGGTGTGCGAGGGGGCCATCTGCTATACGGGCGACCTGCTCGATCCTGATCGCGCGAAGTACGATCTCAAATATTATGTCGGGCTCGCCAAGGAGCTCGAGGCGGCGGGCGCCCATGTGCTCGGCCTCAAGGACATGGCGGGGCTGCTGAAGCCGCAGGCGGCCAAGGTGTTGTTCAACACCCTGATGCAGGAAACCGGGCTGCCGATCCATTTCCACACCCACGACACGTCGGGCGCTTCGGC
>DATJHO010000147.1:0-3401 GCA_035493835.1 Devosiaceae bacterium | reverse complement strand
CGAGGAGGAAGCAAAAGTGCCGTCAGTGCGTGGCCAATTCGACGTCAAAACCCTGCCACAGGCCCCCGACTCGGATCCGGATTTCGCCGCCGTCAGCCGGCTGTTGCTCGACAAGCGTTTCCATGGCGCCCTTGACGCCGTCAGCCGTGGCCAGATGCTGGCAATCGGCGGGGAGGGCGGCTGGGGCGTCTATGTCGCCATCGAAAAGGTTGAGGGCGTGCTTGACGGTAGGCGCGGTAGCTTCATCCTCTACCACAACGGCACCATGACCCCCGATCGCGGCCAGCAACTGTCCGTCACCGTGGCTCCCCAATCCGGCACAGGCGAACTCATCGGGATTTCCGGCCGGATGGGGATCGAAGTCGTCGATGGCAAACATTTTTATGGCTTCGACTACGAGCTTTGAGCGCCTTGCCCCGCAGGGGCTGCCGCCGTTCTGTCGTTCGAGCAAAGTAAACTCACAATAACCTCCCTCGCGTAATCTTGGGCCTGGCAGGAACGGGGCGCGATTCCATGGGCTTGACGAGGGTAGGGCAGGTTGGATTGCTGGTGCTTGATCTCGCCTGCCTCGCGGTTTCCCTGGGGCGTAACGTGGGCACCTGGCCCGGTCTTGGAGCGGCGCTTGTCACCAACACAATCGGCGGCGATTTCATCAACATGTGGTCGGCAGCAAAACTTGCTGCCTTGGGACGACTGTCGGAAATCTACCGTCCGGATGCATTCATGGCATTCGAGCATGGCACCATCCCCTACGATATCGGCCTGCGGCTATGGGCTTATCCGCCCACTTCACTGCCGCTGATCTGGCCCCTGGCTTCGCTGGACTTCGTCATTGCCTATGTCATCTGGTCGCTCCTGGGCCTGCTGGTCC
This sequence comes from Devosiaceae bacterium, assembly GCA_035493835.1. Lineage (GTDB taxonomy): Bacteria > Pseudomonadota > Alphaproteobacteria > Rhizobiales > Devosiaceae > DASZTU01. Next base: position 2,530 of record DATJHO010000147.1, on the reverse strand, counting down.
TCGCCGTCGGCGCAAGGCGATTCGGCTTTGGCTGGCTGGAGACCGCCGTGATCGTGCTGTCGCCCGCCGCGTTCAGTTGCATCCAGAACGGCCAGACCGGAAACGTGGCGGCTGGTCTCCTGCTGCTGGCCTTGTCGGGCCGGCGAGATGGCGAGAAGCTGCCGGTCCTCGGCGCCGCCCTGCTCAGCATAAAGCCGCAGATCGCGTTGCTTCTGCCGGTCTTGTGGCTGGTGCGGCGCTGGTGGCGATCGCTACTCTGGACCGTAATGGCGGTGCTGGCGCTGATTGCGGCCAGCGTCGCGCTCTATGGCTTTGCGCCATGGGCCAGCTATGTTGCCGACAGCCTGAGTGTGCTCGATGAACTTGAGCGCCGCGGCACCGGGCCGTTCATGGACATGATCCCCTCGCTGTTCATGTCGTTGCGCGTGCTGGGTCTGCCCGACGGACCGGCGTTTCTCTGGCACCTTGCCTTTGCCGCGCCGGTGTTCGTCTTTTGCTGCTGGCGGCTGCTCGTAAGTCGCGAGTGGGAAGCTCAGGCCGCCATCGTTCTTGCCGGCGCAGCGCTGATCACGCCATATCTCCACATTTACGACCTGGCGCCGCTCGTGGCGGCGGGGCTGCTGGTGCTCCGGCGTTCGGCGGATGCGGGCCAGGCGGCAAGGCTTTTCGCCATCCTCGTCGTCATGGCCAACGCCGCCATGCCGATCCTGACCTTTGCCCTCAACGTCGAGGGTGTTCCGGTGTCGCCGTTGCTGATCCTGCCATTGCTGCTCATGGCGTCGTTCGCGCCGCCGAAAGCCCGGGCCGTGGAGCCAGCCGTCGCTTAACCTGCCGGGGCCGTGGCGGCAAACAGCGCGATGGCCGCGGCGTTGGAGACGTTGAGCGATTTGATCGGGCCGGGCATATCCAGGCGCACCATCTCGTCGCAAAGGCTGCGCGTCTTTTGACGCAAGCCCTTACCCTCGGCGCCAAGGACGACCGCCAGCGATTCATCGCCCGAGCGCGGCCGCAGCGGGGCAGGGGCTTCCGAATCGAAGCCGAGCACCGTCATGCCACGCTGTTTGAGCGTCTCCAGCGCGTCGCCAAGGTTGCGTACCTCGATCAGCGGCACCAGGTCGAGGGCGCCGGAGGCGGCCTTGGCCATCACGCCCGTCTCGCGCGGCGCATAGCGGGCCGTGGTGAGCACGGCGTCGGCCCCGAACGCGCACGCGGTGCGCAGGATCGCGCCCACATTATGCGGATCAGTGACCTGGTCGAGCACCACGATCAGCTTTGGTTTAGGCAGGTCATCGAGCCCGAACCGGCCCACCGGATCGACCTCGAGCGCCACGCCCTGGTGCACCGCCTCCGCTCCCAGCAGCCGATCGAGTTCCTTGGGCGTCGTCTCGGTGACCGGGACGCGACCGATTTCGCCCGTTTCGCTGAGCCGGGCCAAGGCATTAGGCGTCGCCAACAACGCGCGCTTTAGCCGGCGCGGGTTATCGAGCGCTGCCCGGACGGTGTGGAGGCCATAGAGGTAGACCGGGCCGGTATCGGGGTCGTACTTCGGCTTGGGGGGGAACTTGTTGATGCTCATGGGCCGAGTTATCCCCTTATCCGGTCCCTCAGCAAGGGCAGGCTGCAACCGGGCGGGAATTGCTCGCGAATTGCTGTTGACACCAAAAGCCGACATCCCCATAACGCGGCCCACGGCGCGTCCCTCACCCGACGCGCCGTCGTTTCGACCGAAGGTCGGATGAGTGTAGTGGAGGGGTGGGAGAGTGGTTAAATCCGGCAGACTGTAAATCTGCTCGCTTAGCGTACACTGGTTCGAATCCAGTCCCCTCCACCATTTAATTCTTATAAGCTCTTGTTGGGCCTCAACAAATGAGGTCAGCGGGTCGGCCGCCCCCGCCATTTACCCCACCAGTGGCGCCGAAGCGGGGCGCTCGTCGGTATGGCTATCGGCCGTCATGCAGCTTCTCTGGCTAGTTCCGTCCGCCGGGTTTGCAGAGCGCCTTATCCGCTTGAAGCCTGGAACTCGCTAACTGCGTCGCGATAATTGGAGTCCATGACGGCTGGTGCCCCGCCTCCGGCGCCATTGTCGGCGGCAGCTCCCACGCCAGAGCACGCGTTGTCGCTTGATCTTCAGCTTCCGCAGCAGCCGTTCTTCTGAACGCGCTGCCGGATGGACGCCTGCCGATGTTCTCAACGGTCCAATTCCGATGTGATCGCCCCGCACGCTGTTCTCAGCGGCGATATCCGGCACCGCGCCTGTTAACTAGCTGCATTGTCGCCCAGCCAGAGAGCCGCGGTCATCGTCTCCCGAGACGTGTTTACCCAGGCTCATAGACTAGGTCTACTCACTGCAAGGCGATTGGAGACGTCCAAAGACGTATCATCCCGAGTGGAGTGTTCAAGCGCTCAAAATCGTCGGTCAACGCGGAATCGTAGCAGCAAGTCGAGATTGGCTGATGCATAGCGGCGAAGCGTGCCATTGTCCTGTGGCGCGGTGGGGTGAGTTTATCTTGGAAAAAGCGACCAATCAATT
>DATJHO010000146.1:0-5434 GCA_035493835.1 Devosiaceae bacterium | reverse complement strand
CTCGAGGGATGCTGGCGATATTTCCGGATGAACTCGATGCCGTTCATCACCGGCATGTTGAGGTCGGTGATCACCGCATGAACGGTGTTGGCGATCGCCACGTCATATCCCTGGGAGCCATCGCCGGCCTCCAGCACCTCGTGGCCGGCGCTCTTCAGCGTCATCGCCACCATCTGGCGGATGGAAGCCGAGTCATCCACGGTCAAAATCGTCTTGCTCATGCCGCCATACCTTTCGAGCTGCCTGCCGGACCGACCCAGAAATTTCCCTCCGGCGTCAGCGGCTCACCGCCCGCAGTGAGGAAACCCGCCTTGACGAGAGTTTGCCGCAGCGTTCCCGCGGTGGTGGCCTTGAACTGCAAGGATTTGCCGGTTTTCGTCGCGCTTTTGTGTGCTGCAACCAGTACTTGCAGGATGCTGACATCGACCTCGGTCAACCCCTCGGCCGCGAGCGTCACTGCCTGATGAGCTTCGAGCGCCGTCTTCAACGAAGCGGCGAGGCCTGCCACGTCGCGGAGCCCCAAGGCCCCGCTTAGTTCAATGTTGTGTTCTGCGCCGCTCGCCACTTCTGCACTCCAAATTCAGACAAAATTCTCCCGTTTGCCGCCAGCACGAGCCGCGGCAACGTCGATTACTTCGCAATTTTAGGATTTTGTTGCGCAACCCGGCCCCGCCAGCGGCGGTTGCGCGTTCACTAAATACCCATACCCACGTCTATTCGGGTCTGATGCTATCCGACATTTCTTAAGGTGCGATTACCCTAATTCGGACCACTACAACGGTATTACCAAACCCCTACCCAAATCGTTTTTGCGAATCAAGTTCGTCTTTTGAGGTTCGCATTCGATTTAATTGGCGAGCGTCGTCGTCAAGACTTGGTATTCAGTTTCGATGCCTGAGTCGATTAGGCCGGTTGGCCGCCGGATACACTTACGCGTTAGCAATTATTGATTGCCCATAACCGGTTCTTAACCGCCATATTTGGGGCGTAACCGAAACATGTTCGAAAGATGGCGGATCGTGGGCGCAATCTTGATGCCAGTAATTGCCGGCAGTCCACTATGGTAAATCGCGGCGTTGCTTTGACGCGCGTGCCGGGCGTCGGTTAGACCGCCAGGGCGAGGTGGTACGGGCGTCCATCCGCCATCAGGGCGGCGATAGCGGCCCAGCAGACCTCGAAGGCGGCAACGCAAGCCGGATCGAACTGGGTGCCGCGCCCCCTGAGGATTTCGGCATAGGCTTTCTCGATCGGCCAGGCGGCCTTGTAGGGCCGCTCCGAGCAGAGCGCGTCGAACACGTCGGCGATCGCCACGATCCGCGCCTCGATCGGAATGTCCTCGCCCGAAAGCCTGTCGGGGTAGCCGTTCCCGTCCCAGCGCTCATGATGGCTTTGGGCAATCAGTTCGGCGCTGCGGATAAGTTCGGATGAACCGCGCTCGAGAATGCGGGCCCCGATGGTCACGTGCCGGCGCATCGTCGCCATTTCCTCGGGCGACAATTTGCCCGGCTTGCCTAGAATGGCGTCGGGGATGCCGATCTTGCCGATATCGTGGAGCGGAGCCGCAAGATAGATGATGTGGCAGCGCTCGGCGGAAAGGCCCAATGACTGGGCGATCATGCGGGAAATCTGCGCGACGCGCGAGACGTGCCCGCCGGTGTCGCCGTCGCGATATTCGATGGCGCGCGCAAGCCGCCAGATCAATTCTTCCTCGCGCTCCACCACGTGGCGCGTTGCAGTCTTGACTTCGCGCATGAGCCACAAGGCGCGATCGGCGAGCTCGATCTGCGACTGCCGCAGCGCCAGCAGGTTCCGCACCCGAGCCTGCAGTTCGACCGCATCGAAGGGCTTGGTCAGGAAATCGTTTGCGCCAGCAGCAATGGCCTCTAGCCTCAGCGCCCGATCGACATCGGAAGTTACCATGACGATCGGGATCAGGCGGTACCGCTCAGTGGCCCTCAGGCGGCGCGTGAGCTCGACGCCATCCATCTTGGGCATGACATTGTCGAGAATGACGAGGTCGAACTGCTCCCCGGCGCTGCGCTCGAGTGCATCCTCAGGATCAAGGAAGCTTTCGATCTGATGGGCCCCGAGTTCGCCCACCTGCGCCGCGAGGAGGGCAAGGCTCGACCGACTGTCGTCGACAATCAGAATCCGCATGCCTGCCCCCACGCCCACCTACAACACTATCGGGTGCTGCCACCCTAGGTCGCAGCTCTTAAAATGTGCCGATCCAATGGCATACATCTTTGCCTCGCGCCTAAACCCGCCGTTCTTATTCCCTAACAGGCGGTTACCACCGTCAAACGCCAACAAGGCGTTCAATTCCAGAGCGGGCCGGGCTTGGCCGAGCGGCTCGCAAAAGTGGTTTCCACTTTCATCGAACAGGCTTTATGAGAGCGCATCTCCCTCCAGCCCCCGCGACAATGACAGAAACCCCGCCGACCAGTCCCGCTGAAGACCTCGAGTTGCTGCGCTCGGGCGCGGTTGCGGCGGGAATCATTGCGGCCGGATTTTTCCGCCGCGACCTCAAGACCTGGACGAAGGCCAATGCCTCGCCTGTCACCGAGGCCGACATCACCGTCGATCGCTATCTTCACGCCCTGTTGTCCGCGGCACGCCCCGGCTATGGCTGGTTGAGCGAGGAGACCGCCGACGACAGCCGGAGGCTGGACCGCCGGCGGGTGTTCATCGTTGACCCGATCGATGGAACGCGCGGCTTCATCCGGGGCGAAGACAGCTGGACGATTTCGCTGGCGGTGGTCGAGGACGGCCGGCCGATTGCCGGCGTGGTCTACGCACCGGCGCGGGACGAACTCTACGAGGCCTCGGAGGGCGGGGGGGCGCGCTGCAACGGCGCACCGCTCACGCGGGGATTGGCGGGCGGCAGGACGGCGCCCCTCATTCCGGGCCCCGCCGCGGTTCATGGCGAGCTGGAGGCCGCCGGCCTCAACTATACGCGCGGCCCCTATCTGCCATCGCTGGCCTACCGGCTGGTGCAGGTGGCGCGGGGCGAACTTGATGCAGTGACGGTTCGCCGTGGCGCCTCGGACTGGGACATTGCCGGTGCCGCCGCAATCCTCTCCGAATGTGGAATCGACTTTGCCGACGTCTGCAAGCCGGACCTGCGCTTCAACAATCGCGATGTGCGCCACGGCGCGCTTGCGGCCACCGCCAATATATCGATAAAAGCCGTGCTGCACGGGGCATTAGTCCGGATTTACGGTTGCCCTGCCGACGATGTAGCCGAGATCGGGAGCGGCACAACATGAGCGACACCAAGCCGAAGCAACTTTTGCACCTCGTCATCGGGGGCGAACTCGAAGACGTCGACAACATCACCTTCAAGGATCTCGCGAAGGTCGACATCGTCGGCGTCTATCCGAACTACGCCGCTGCCTATTCCGTGTGGAAGTCCAAGGCGCAGATGACCGTCGACAATGCCGAGGTGCGCTACTTCATCGTGCACCTTCACCGGCTCCTGGATCCGGCGGCGCAGTGACGGAAGCCGCCGCCCCGTCGCCCACAGCGAAGGCCGAGTTCTTGTGGAGCCGGCGCCTCGCCGGCCAACTGCTGGCGCTCTATGTCAGGCTCGTGAAGGCGACGGCCAAGATCGTGTATGTCCCCGAGGACATGCACGAACGCTATCTGCCACTCGAGCCATCGATCTACGTTTCCTGGCACGCCAACGTGCTGGCGGTGCCGCTTTTCATCAAGCCGGGCATGGCCGAAGTGGTGGGGCTGGCCTCTCCCCATCCCGATGGCCAAATCGCCGCCGCCTGCATCAACGCGCTTGGCATCCGCACCATTTTGGGCACCGGCGCCAATGAGAAGGCGACGCACGGCATGGGCGGCATGGCCGCGTTCCGGTCCTTGATGCGCGAGCTCAAGGCCGGCAATTCGGTATTTTTGACCGCCGAGGTGCCGCCCACGCGCGGCCGCCAAGTCTCCAAGGGGGTGATCGCCCTCGCCCGCATGTCCGGCCGCCCGATCGTCGGCATCGCCGCCGCCAGCTCGCGCCGGACGATCATCGAAAAACTCTGGGACAAGATGCAGATCAACCACCCCTTCAGCCGCCTGGCGCTGGTCGCCGTCGGCCCGGTGATGGTCGACAAATCCGTCACGGACGATGAAGCGGCCGACAAACTCAAGCGCTTGCTCGACGACGCCTATGCCGAGGCTTTGAGGCTGGCGGATGCCAAGAGCTAGGGTGTGATCGGGCGAGTTTGAACCGCCCAGCGAAGGCCCCCTTACCCGACGCTTCGTGTCGACCTCTCGCCCAAAGGGAGAGGCGAGGTGCTACCATCGCTGCGTGGCATTTGATCGCGCCCCTTGCCACATCGTCATCCCCAGGCTTGACCCGGGGACCCATGCCGCCGCCCCCCGAACAAATGCGGTAGTGGCACGTCATCATGGGTGGCCGGGTCAAGCCCGGCCATGACGAAGGAAGCGCGGCGGGGGATTTTGTGGCAGAAGAACGAGGTCCCGCACCCCTTCAGCGCGAAAACCTTCAACCCCGCTCCCGCGCCACCGCCCGCCAGCCGATATCGCTGCGGCAAAACCCTTCCGGCCAGTCGATCTTCTCAACTGCGGCGTAGGCGCGATCGCGTGCCTCGGCGACCGTTGCCCCCAGCGCGGTGACGTTCAACACCCTGCCGCCATTGGCGAGCAGGCGCTCGCCGTCCCGTTTGGTGCCGGCGTGAAAGACGACGAGATCGTCGCTGTCGAGCCCCTCCGCCCCGCGGATCTCGCTGCCCTTGCCATAGCCGACGGGATAGCCCTCGGTCGCCAGCACCACCGTCAACGCCGCCTCGCTGCGCCATTCGGGGACGACATCGGCGAGGTTTTCGCGCGCCGTGGCCTCCAGCAGGTCGAGCAGGTCCGATTTGAGGCGCAGCATCAGCACCTGGCATTCCGGATCGCCGAAGCGGGCGTTGAACTCGACGAGCCGGGGGCCGGCGCTGGTCAGCATCAGCCCGGCATAGAGGACGCCGCGATAGGGCGTCTCCTCGGCGGCCATGCCGGACACGGCTCGATCGATCATCTCGCGCTTGGCCCGCTCGGCGAGGGCCTCGCTGAGCACCGGGGCGGGGGAATAGGCGCCCATGCCGCCGGTATTTGGGCCCTTGTCGCCGTCCCCGACGCGCTTGTGATCCTGGGCGCTGGGCAGCATGACGATGTTTTCGCCGTCCGACAGGGCAAAAAGGCTCGCCTCCTCGCCCTCGAGAAATTCCTCGATGACCACGGTCGTGCCCGATTCGCCGAAGGCGCCGCCAAAGCACTCGCGCACAAAGTCCTCGGCCCCTTCGATGCTTTCGGCGACGTGCACGCCCTTGCCCGCAGCAAGCCCGTCGGCCTTGACCACGATGGGAGCACCGCGTTCACGGACATAGGCGAGGGCCGATGCCTCTTCGGTGAAGCGCCGATAGGCAGCCGT
>DATJHO010000145.1:0-7327 GCA_035493835.1 Devosiaceae bacterium | reverse complement strand
CGAGGAGGGCGTCACTTACGCCAAGAAGATCGAAAAGGCCGAGGCCCGGATCGATTTTTCGCTGCCTGCCGCGGAGGTTCACAACCACATCCGTGGCCTGTCGCCCTTTCCCGGCGCCTGGTTCGAGATCGAGGCGCAGGGTAAGCCGGTCCGTGTCAAGGCGCTGCGTTCAACGCTGGCGCGTGGCAATGGGGAGCCCGGGGCGGTGCTCGACGACCAACTCACTATCGCTTGCGGCGAGGGCGCCGTGCGGTTGACGCTGGTGCAGCGCGAGGGCAAGGGCGCGACGGATGGCCCGGCGTTCTTGCGCGGGGCCGCGGTGAAGCGGGTTTCTTGAGGCTGAGTGTGCGGCCAAGGCCCCTTCACCCCGTCCTACCGGACGGACCTCTCCCCCAAGGGAGAGGCGAGCCGAGGCCGTGCCCCTCCTCGAAGGACTCGGCCGTGCCACAGGGTCCCCTCTCCCTTGGGGGAGAGGGTAGGGTGAGGGGGCCTTGGCCCCAAAACTCATCCCCTCAGCCCGGAAAATCCGCCCTGAACTTCGCCGTCGGCGCGCTCACCAGAAACACCGAATAGCTTTCCAGCGGCCACTTGCCACCGCTGCGCGTCACCGTGCCGACCAGCTTTGCCTGGCCGAAGCTCGCGCTCGGCGGATCGGCCGATTGGCTCACGAACAGCGCCGGCCAGCCCAGCGCGTCCGGCGAGGTCGGCGGCAAGAATCCCCAGCGGGGCGCCTCGTCGATCTGCCGCACCGGCAACCGGCTTTTCGCGAAGAGGAAGGCGCTCGCCAGTTCCCCCGTCAGCCCGAAATTGGCGCTGGTCGCGATCCAGTGCGCGCCATTGGCCGCGGCAAGCCCGCTCAGATCGTGCTCCATGCCCGCCCAGCCGCGCGTCTCGCTCGTCCGGTCGGCGCCGCCGAGATTGAACGGCTGCCAAAGCGTCTGCGCATAGAGCGTGAGCATCAGTCCGAGGCCGAGCGCGACCTGCACCGCCAGTAGCGCGCCCATGAGTCTTGGGCGGCGGTCCCAGAGCGCGAGCACTGTCACGGTGCCAACCAGCGCCAGCGATGGCCAGAGCGGAATGAGCCAGTTCGCCTCCACCCGCGCGTGCAGCGTATGGAAGGTGAAATAGGCGAGGGCCGGCAGTGTCGTCCAGACCGGCAGGGCCAAGCTGCTCCAGCGCGGATCGTTTCGCTTCCGGAAGAACAGCACGATGCCGCCAAGGGTGAACAGCAGCAGGATCGGCACCATGTAGAGCGCCTGCCCGCCGAGGTAATCGCCGAAATTGCCGAAGAAATGCGGATCGATGCCATCGGTCACCGTCCGCTGTCCCTGGAAGCGGAACGAGGCCCAGTCGCGCTGGGCGTTCCACCAGATGACCGGCGAAAATACCAGCAGCGCCAGCGGGATTGCCGCCCAGACTTGCCAGAGTTTCAGCCAGCCGCGCCGCTCGCGGTTGACCAGCAGGAACAGCAACAGGCCCGGCGCGAGAAACGCATCGGTGTATTTGCTCCAGAGCCCGAGCCCCGCCAAGACCCCCGCTACCAGCCACCAGTCGGCGCGGCGCGAAACCGTGAACTCGGCGATCGCCCAGGTCACCGCGACCCAGCACAAGACCGAGGGCGGATCGGGCGTGGTGATGAAGCCGAGCCCGGCCGCGGGCGTGAGGTTGTAGAGCAGCACGGCCAGCGCCGCGGTGCGCCGGTCGATGAGCAGCGTCCCGATCCGCCAGATGGCGGCCGAAATGCCGAGCCCGAAGAGGCTCGCAAACAGCCGCACCCCGAGCGAATTGTCGCCCAAAAGGCCTCGTCCCGCCGCGATCATCCACGCCACGGCGGGCGGATGATCGAGATAGCCGACGGCCAGTCGCTCGGACCAGAAGGTGTAATAGCCCTCGTCGAACACCAGCCCGGAGCGGGCGCCGACATAAAGCTTCAAAAGGGTGAGCAGGATCACGACGGCAGCAACTGCCGGCAAACCGAGCCAGACGGGCTGCTCGGAGTCTCGGGTAACGGGCGCCATCGGGCAAAGCTATATTGATGCCGGTTTCGTCGGTCAACTTGGGGTTTGGCCGTCGGCCTGCGGTTGAACAGGGGAACGGTGGACATCCGCCCGCGCTGGTCTATAAGGCCCGGTTTCTCCTCTGGATCGCTCATGCCGCGTTATCGCCTCGTTCTCGAATATGACGGCACCCCGTTTGCCGGCTGGCAGCGGCAGGCGGATCTCCTTTCCGTGCAGCAGGCGCTGGAAGAAGCGATCGCCCGCTTCTCGGGCGAGAGCGTCACCACCCAGGCCGCCGGGCGCACCGATGCCGGGGTGCATGCGCTCGGGCAGGTCGTCCACTTCGACCTCGCCAAGGAGTGGGACGCCAACCGCGTCCGCGAGGCGCTGAACTACCATCTCAAGCCAAATCCCGTGGCAGTGCTGGAATCGACGACGGTGCCAAAGACCTTCGAGGCGCGCTTTGCCGCCTTGGCCCGGCACTACGAATACCGCATCCTCAACCGCCGCCCGCGCCCGGCGCTGGAGGAAAACCGCGTCTGGCACGTGCCGGTCCGGCTCGATGCCGACGCCATGCACGAGGGGGCGCAATTCCTCATCGGCAAGCACGATTTTACCACGTTTCGCGATAGCCAGTGCCAGGCGAAATCGCCAGTCAAGACGCTCGACCGGCTGGACGTGCGGCGCGAGGGCGAGCACGTCGTGGTCACCGCCGGGGCCCGGAGTTTTCTTCACCATCAGGTGCGCTCGATGGTGGGCTCGCTAAAACTCGTGGGTGAGGGCAGGTGGCAGCCGCTGGAGATGCGCCGGGCCCTCGAAGCGCAGGACCGCTCACGCTGCGGCATGCTGGCTCCTGCCGCCGGGCTCTATCTGACGCGGGTCGATTACCCCGAAGCTGGCTAGGGCCGGGGCGTTTCGCCTTGCCAGCCCCCAATCTCGGCGTCACCCCGGCGAACGCCGGGGTCCATCTTTGTGCCTCGCCAGCCACGCCGGCCCGGACCTCATCCTTCGACAAGCTCAGGATGAGGTCCTTGGGGTTGGCCGCCGCCGGCATGGCGCGGTGTGCGTGACACGGGTCCCCCTCGACCCCGTCGTCCCTGAATTCTTCCCCCGCCCAAGCATCCCCTCTTGTTGGTACTTGACTCGCCGGCTGGCTCGGGCACTCTTCTCAAATAACGCGTTTAAAATAACGCGCCCTGGGAGGAAACTATGCACAAGATCGTCAAGTCGATCGCGCTCGTCGGCACTCTTGCGCTGGCATTGAATAGCGCGGCTATTGCGCAGACCAAGCCAGAAATACTCACATCGGTTCCCGGCCTCACCTTTCCGTTCTTCGTCCACATGATGAACGCCATGAAGGCCGCGGTCGAGGCCGAGGGCGGCACGCCCATCGAAAGCGATGGCCAGGTGTCCTCGCCCAAGCAGACGGCCGACGTCGAGGCGGCCATTTCACGCGGCGTGAAGGGCATCATCATCAGCCCCAACGAAGTGGATGCGATGGCGCCGGCGATCACCGAGGCGATCAGCGCCGGCATTCCGGTGGTCACCGTCGATCGGCGCGTGCCTTCGGTCACGGGCATTCTCGGCCATGTCGGGGCGGACAACGTCGCGGGCGGCGAGGCGCAGGGCAAGCTGATCACCCAGCTCTTCCCGGATGGTGCGACGATCATCAACCTGCAGGGGCAGTCCGGCGCCTCGCCGGCGATCGACCGTAACAAGGGCCTGCACAACGTGCTCGATCCCGTGAAGGACAAGTACAAGATCGTGTTCGAGCAAACGGCGGGCTTTGACCGCTCTAAGGGCCTGTCGGTCACCGAAGCGGCGCTGGCTTCGCTGCCCGAGCCGCCCAAGGTCATCGTCGCCGCCAACGACGACATGGCGCTCGGCGCCGTGGAGGCAGTCAAGGCCCGCAATCTCAGCGGCATCGCCATCATCGGCTTCGACGCCCTCCCCGAGGCGCTGGCCCAGGTGCGCGACGGCAGCTTGACGGCAACCATCGAGCAGTTCCCCGGCAAGCAGAGCGCGACGGGCGTAAAAATGCTGATGGACTACGTCAAGAACGGCACCAAGCCGCCCCAGCAGATCACGCTCCTCACCCCGGTCGCGATCACCAAGGACAACATTAACGTGGCCGAGCGGCTGAGCGAGGTGAAGTGAGCGCCTGAGCGTTCAACCCGTCCGGCGAGCGGCCATCTATCCGGCCGCTCGCTATCGTTCTCTCCCGCCGTGGGGCCAGCTTCGATGGACAAGGACGCGCCGCTCCTGAGGATGACCGGCATCTCGAAGTCGTTTCCGGGCGTGGTCGCGCTCGATGATGTGAGCTTTTCCATCGAGCGCGGCGAGGTGCACGCCCTGCTCGGGGAGAATGGCGCCGGCAAATCGACCCTGCTCAAGATCCTCGCCGGCGCGCAGTCCGCCGATCGCGGCAGCATCGAGATCAACGGCCAAAAAATCGTCTCCGCCAACCCGCACGAGGCGCAACAGCACGGCATTGTCACGATCTATCAGGAGTTTACGCTCGCCCCGAACATGTCGATCGCCGACAACGTCTTCGTCGGCCGCGAACCCGGCTCCCCGCTGTTCGTCAATCGCCGAGAGTTGGAAGCCCAGACCGAGACGCTGACCCGCCGCATCGGACTCGAGCGGAGCGTTCGCACGCTGGTGCACGATCTGTCGGTTGCCGAGCAGCAAATGGTCGAGATCGCGCGGGCGCTCTCGATGCAATCGAAACTGATCGTCATGGACGAGCCGACCTCCGCTCTCAGCCGCACCGAGGTCGAAAACCTCTTCGGCATCATCCGCACCCTCAAGGCGGAAGGCATTTCCACCATCTTCGTCACCCACCGGCTGGAGGAGGTGTTCGAGATCTGCGACCGCTTCACCGTGCTGCGCGACGGCCACAATGCCGGGCACGGCGCGGTGGCCGACACCAATATCGAGGGCATCATTCGCCTGATGGTGGGGCGGCAGCTCAGCGGCCTTCTGGCGCATCGCAACGCCGCAAACCTCGGGCCGGTCGCGCTCAAAGCGGAAAACCTGGTCCGGCTCCGGACTCCCATATCGCCTGCCGCCATCGAAATCCGCAACGTTTCGCTCGAAGTACGGCGCGGCGAGATCCTGGGCCTCGCCGGCCTCGTGGGGGCCGGCCGAACCGAGACGGCGCGAGCGATCTTCGGGGCCGATCCCTTCGATTCGGGGCGCATCCTGGTCGATGGCCAGCCGGTTTCGATCCGATCGCCCGAACAAGCGATCCGGCTCGGCATCGGGCTGGTGCCGGAAGACCGCAAGCAGCAGGCGCTGTTCCTGGCGCTGGCGATAAGAACCAATCTTTCGATCACCGTTCTCGACCGGATCAGCCAGTTTGCCTCCTTCATCAGCGCCCGGAAGGAGGCGAGCCTCGTCGAGGACTATCGCCAGCGCCTGAATATCCGGATGGCGAGCCCCGACCAGCTCGTCGGCAACCTTTCGGGCGGCAATCAGCAGAAGGTCGTTTTGGCGCGCTGGCTTGCCCTCGGCCCCAAGGTGCTGATCGTCGACGAGCCCACCCGCGGCATCGACGTCGGCGCCAAGGTCGAAGTGCACAACCTCCTGTTCGAAATGGCCGATGCGGGGATTGCCATCATCGCCATCTCATCCGAGCTGCCTGAGATTCTGGCCATCTCGGACAGGATCGTGACCATGCGCGAGGGGATGGTGACCGGGGAGATCATGCGCGACGCCGCCGACCAGGAAAAGCTCATGACAATGATGACGCTCACCGAAAGCCGGGCGGCGTGAACGGGAGGACGATATGGCCGAAACGCGCGTAACCGACAGGATCGGTGCAGGGTGGGACCCGTTCGGATTTGCGGCCCGCTTCGCGCCGCTGATCTTCCTGCTGCTGCTGATGGCGATCTTTGCCGTTATCGAGCCGCGGTTCCTGTCGTCGGTGAACCTCTTCAATGTCATGCGGCAGGTCTCGATCACGGGGCTAATGGCCATCGGCATGACCTTCGTCATCCTCACGGCCGGCATCGATCTTTCGGTCGGCTCGCTCCTCGCCTTCTCCGGCCTCGTCGCGGCGGCCATCGCCAAGGGCGGGCTTTCGGATCGCTTCACGGTCGGCGACACCGGCATCGGCTATGGTTGGCCGCTGGCGGCGCTCGGGGCCATCGCCATCGGGGTCATCGGCGGCTACATCCAGGGGCTCGCCATCACCCGGCTGAAGGTGCCGCCCTTCGTCGTGACCCTTGGGGGCATGTCGGTTTTTCGCGGCGCCGCGCTGCTCTTTGCCGCTGGCGGGCCGATTTCGGGATTCGACGCCGGGTTTTCCTGGTGGGGGCAGGGGAGGATCGGGCCGGTGCCCGTCCCGGTGATCATCTTCCTGGCGTTTGCGATCGCCGCCCATATCGTCCTGAGCTACACGCGCTTCGGCCGGCGGGTCTATGCGGTGGGCGGCAATCCCGAGGCGGCCCGGCTCTCCGGGCTCAACGTCAACCGGATCATCGCAAGCGTCTATGTGATCATGGGGTTTTTCGCTGGCCTCGCCGCCTTCGTTCTCGCTGCCCGGCTCAATTCGGCAGAGGCCGTCGCCGGCACCGGTTACGAGTTGACGGTGATTGCCTCGGTGGTGATCGGCGGCACGAGCCTCTTCGGCGGCGTCGGCACCATCTTCGGCACGGTGATCGGCTCGCTGCTCATCGGCGTGTTGCTCAACGGGCTCGTGATTCTCAACGTCTCCTCCTACATCCAGCAGATCATCATCGGCGTGATCATCGTGCTGGCGGTGGCGTTCGATACCTTCGCGAAATCCCGCAGGCGCAAGGCGTAGGCGACGACGGACGAGATGCCCCCGGGGCGCAAGACCCCGGGGAGCTGGCCAGGTGCTTTACTGGTCGTTCGCTGCCGCTTTGCACTGGTCTTGCGTGTAGGCGGGCTTTTCCGAACCGCCCTGCAATTGGGCAAAGGCCACGGCTGTGTAGTCGGTTGAGAGGGCCGCCATCTTGTCCTCGGCTACGCCATCGGTGGCCAGCAAGGCGGCTGCCTGGCCGAAGAGCATGTCCGCTGCCGCGCTGGCCGCCTTGGCCTCGTCGGGCTTGGTCTGCGCCTCGAGGCTGGATTGCAGGGTCAATGCAGCACCGCACCACATATTCAGGTCTGATTCGGGCGAGAGCTTCGCGGCGGCAATCTCGGCCTTGGCGGCGGCAAGATCGCTCGCGTTGTCCGCCAGCGCCGGGGCGGCAAGGGCAAAAAAGGCGGCAGCTACAAACAGAGTACGGCGCATTAAAATCTCCAAAACGCGATGCGCGCACTGATCCCGCCGCGGGACGAAACACAAGCGTTCTCCTGCA
>DATJHO010000144.1:0-6965 GCA_035493835.1 Devosiaceae bacterium | reverse complement strand
ACCGGCGCCGAAATCCCCAAGGAGCCGATCCTTTTCATGAAGGCGACCAGCGCCATCATCGGCCCCAATGACGACGTCATCCTGCCCAAGAATACGGTGAAGCCCGACTGGGAAGTCGAACTCGGCGTGGTGATCGGCAAGGAGGCCCGTTACGTCGACGAAAAGGACGCCATGGATCACGTCGCCGGCTACTGCGTCATCAACGACCTCTCGGAGCGGCATTTCCAGACCGAGCGCGGCGGCCAGTGGACCAAGGGCAAGTCGGCCGACACCTTTGGCCCGATCGGCCCCTACATTGCCACCGCCGATGAGATCGCCGACCCGCAGAACCTCGCCATGTGGCTCGAGGTCGACGGCCACCGCTACCAGAACGGCTCGACCAAGACGATGATCTTCGGCGTGCGCCACCTGGTGCACTACATCAGCCAGTTCATGAGCCTGCAGCCCGGCGACGTGATCTCGACCGGCACCCCGCCGGGCGTCGGCATGGGCATCAAGCCGACCCCGGTCTGGCTGAAGCCGAACCAGACCATGCGCCTCGGCATCGAAGGCCTCGGCGAGCAGATGCAGCGCACCAAGGCGTACGCGGGCTAGAAGCTGCGCCGGGTGGTTGGAACAAAGATTCACCCGAGCACAATCAAAGTCAAAACAACCCCCACTCCATCCCTCCCCTCAAGGGGGAGGGTGATCTTGCTGCACTGGCCGGCCCACATCGCCCCTCCCCCCTTGAGGGGAGGGTGGCGGCAGCCGGGTGGGGGTTGTTTGTTTGCCACACCCCTGTGGCATGATGGCAAACTTCTCGTCATCGCCCCGGAGCGCCCGATGTTTGCCATCGACAAATACCTGACCCCGTTCCTCAATCCGCTCGGGCTGGGGCTGGCGCTCGGGGTGCTGGCGTTCCTGCTGGTGCTGTTCAACAAGCGGCGCGCGGGGCTCACCCTTCTGGCCATCACCCTCATTGGCCTCTACGGGGCCTCGACGCCCTTCGTTGCCGGCTGGCTCTCCGGCATGCTGGAGCGGCAATACCCGCCTATCCCCATCGCCGCGACCCCGAATGCCGACGTCATCATCGTGCTTGGCGGCGCCACCGGACCCGCGATCCCGCCGCGGCAGGCCCCCGATCTCAACGAGCATGCCGACCGCCTCATGCACGCCGCCGATCTCTACAAGGCCGGCAAGGCGAAATTCATCCTGGCGTCGGGCGGCAATTGGCGCCACCCGTCCCAGACCCATTCGGAAGCCGACGACATGCGCGACGTGCTGATGCGGTTCGGCGTCCCGGCAAGCGCGATCCTGGAAGAGGGCAAATCCCGCACCACCGAGGAAAATGCCAGCTTTTCGGCGGAAATCCTGCGGCAGCAACATCTGCAAACCGCGCTTCTCGTCACCTCCGGCATCCATATGCCGCGTTCCGTTGCGGTGTTCCGGCGCTATGGCGTCGCGGTGACGCCATCGGAAACCGACATCATCGACGCGGGGACGGTTGATTGGCTGGTGCTCGACTGGATGCCGGCCCCGGCCGCTCTCGACAACACCGGCCAGGCACTTCGCGAGATGTTCGGCGCCCTCTATTATCGGCTGCGGGGCTGGAGCTGATCGCGCGCTCTACCCCGCCCAATAGAGGATTAAAAACATGATCGACCGGCTCGACGTCGTCTCCATTCCCGTTTCCGACCAGGACCGGGCCAAGGCCTTCTACCGCGACGTCCTCGGCTTCGAGGAACTGGCCGACCAGCAGATGTTCCCGCAGATGCGCTGGGTGCAGCTCGCGCCCAAGGGCGCGGCCACGTCCGTGACGCTGGTCAACTGGTTCGAAACAATGCCGGCGGGCTCGCTTCGGGGTCTCGTCTTGCACACGCCAGACCTCGAGGGCGAGGTCGCCCGCCTCACCGCCGCCGGCGTCAAGACCTCCCCGATCGAAGCGCAGCCCTGGGGCACTTACGTCACTTTTTCCGACCCGGACGGCAACGGATTGGTGCTGCAGCAGCGCCCCTCATCCCGGCCTTAGCTCGAATTTGCCCTTGCATTGCCGGACGCGCGCCCCGATGTTGTCCGGATTGCATCGGCATAACTACCGTTGCCATTTACCAATTCCGTCGTATCCATCCGCCCCGCTAAGCGGATAAGAAAGGGCCGGGCCCGAGGGCTCGGCAGTTTTTGCGAGGCAGTGGCGGATTACCGCCGATGACAGGGTAGGCCGCACCTGATGCTGGAATTTTTCCATCACCTCTCCCTTTGGTTCGACGTGATGCTGACGAGCATTTCGGACAATTTCTGGATGTCCATGCTCTTCATCTTCCTCGTTGCCCTTGGGGAGTGTGCGTTCGTGATCGGCCTGTTCGTGCCCTCGACGCCGGTGCTGCTGCTGACCGGATCGCTGATGGCGGTGGGCAAGCTGCCCTTCTGGCCGATCTATCTGGTCGCCGTGCTCGGCGCGATCATCGGCGATACGATCTCCTATTGGATCGGTCGCACGCTCGAACACCGCCTCAAGGAAATCTGGCCGTTCCGCAACTACCAGGACCAGATCATCAAGGGCGAAGAGTTCTTTGCCCGCCACGGTGGCAAGAGCGTCTTCATCGGCCGCTTCATCCCGGGGGTGAAGGCGATCGTGCCGGGGATCGCCGGCATGCTGGGCATGCACTGGCCGCGCTTTTTCATCATCAACGTCATCTCGGCCTTCGCCTGGGCCGCCGCCCATCTGCTGCCCGGCCTGCTGTTGAGCAACTGGCTCGATTCCATCGGCCTTTCCATCGAAGCGGTCATCCTCTGGGGCACGCTGCTGCTGATCGTGCTCTATGGGCTCTTCCACTTCCACCGCCAGATCCTGCTGTTCCTCGCCCCCTATCTCGGCGGCTTCGGCAAGGCGATCGAAACGCGCTTCCGCAACGTCGATACGCCGCACTGATATCCAAGGGTTTTAGGGACGATGAGCGAAGAGAACTACATCATCGAACGCGAGGAAGATGAGTTCCGCGGGCGCTATGTCATTCATCTGGGCCCCGATGCCGAGGGCGAATTGACCTTCCGCAAGACCGGCGCCAACACCATCACCATCGACCACACCGGCACGCCCCCCGCTTTTCGCGGCCGCGGCATCGCCCAGTTGCTGGTCGACAGGATGATCGCCGACGCGCGCCAAAGCGGCACCAGGATCGTGCCGCTCTGCTCCTACGTCGTCGCCCAATTCCGCCGCCATCCCGACTGGGCGGACCTTTTGGCGGAGTAAGGCATGATTCAGCGGGGTTGAATCAGGGCGCAGGTCGCGCGGGTGGGCGACGTGTTGCTGCGTCGGCATTTGGTCGCCCCCCTCGCCGCATCGTCATCCCCGGGCTTGACCGAGGACCCATGCTGCCTTTCCAATAGCGCGGGTGGAGTTGGCGAGGCTTCGTGGGTGGCCGGGTCAAGCCCGGCCATGACGAGCGCGCGGGGAATGCTTCAATTCAGCCGGATCGCGCTCCAGCGCAATCGCAGCCCGGCGGCCCCGATTGGCAGGGATTTTAATAAAATCCTCACCATAATTCACCGTTACCGGCGAGATCGGCAACCTTCGGCGCCGCCGCAACTTCATGCTGCGGAGCAAGGATGATGAGCACGATCTCTCTCAGTTTTGCGGCTGCTTTCGCCCGCCAGGCGCTGAATAGTTCAAAGGGCGCCGGGCCGCAGGCGAAGGTGCCCGCAGCCCAGCCTGACGAAGACGATGAGCGCCGCCTCAGGCGGGAACGCCGCTTGCCAGCGAGCCAGCCCGGCTCAGCCCGCTCAGCAACGCCTCCGCCGCCAGAAGCTCCTCTTGCCGAAGTTCGTGACCACCAGAATGCCAGTGCGTCCTGATATCGGCACCCTGGCTTTCGAAATAATCGGCCAGAGCCTGCGTTCCCTCAGACGACGAAATCGGGTCGTGCCGGCCGGCGGTGATCAGCACGCCCCTGCCGTTCAGGCCCGGGGCCGGGGCGGGCTCGAACGGGATCAGCGGATGCATCAGCACCGCCCCATCGAACAGCTCCGGCGCCTTGAACAAGACTGAGGCGAGGATGTTGGCTCCGTTCGAATAGCCGAGCCCATAGACCGCACTCGGCCGGTTCTCCCCGATATGGGCGGCGATGAAACCGGCCATCCTGTCAGTGCGGAGCGCCAGGTCGGCCATGTCGTACCGCCCCTCCCCCGTGCGCCGGAAATAGCGGAGCGCCCCATGCTCGGAGACGTCGCCCCTGACAGCGATCAGATGGCCTCCCGGCAGCAGTTGACCGCCGACGTCGAAGAACTGGTCCTCATCCCCGCCGGTGCCGTGAAAGAGGAAGAGCAGAGGCGCACTGGCCGTGCTCCCGTCCCGTTCGCGATAGACGTAACTGTCCTTGCTCATTCAGGCCTCCAGCGGCTGCAGCAATTGCTCGAGCTGCGGGCGCAGATGCGCGTGCTGGGTGGGAAGCTTCAGCGCCTCGCCGAGATGCGCGGTGTCCTCGTCGGTGTTGAAGCCAGGTTCGTTCGTCGCCACCTCGAACAGCACGCCGCCCGGGGTCCGGAAATAGATCGCCCAGAAATAATCGCGGTCGATCACCGGCGTAACCTGGAACCCCGTATCGAGCAGCGCCTTGCGCACTTCGAGCTGCGCGGCCCGGTTGGGCACGGCGAAGGCAATGTGATGCACCGATCCGGCGCCGAGCCCGGCCCGGTCGACATTGGGCAGGCTCTCGATATCGATGAAATCGGCGCCATTGCCGCCCGGCATCACCAGGCGCTTGATGCCTTCGTGCTGCTCGGCCTCCTGATAGCCCATGAACTTCAGCAGCGCTTCCGTCGCGCCCCCATCCTTCAGCCGCAGCGAGGCCGAGTGGAAGCCGCGAATGGCCTCATTGTTGCCTACGCCATTGCCCACCCACGGCGCGCGGGCATCGCCGGGCACTTCCACCAGCGCCAGCCCGTCGCCATCCGGCCCGCGGAAAGTCAGCCGCTTCTGGCCAAAGCTTTCGCTGCGCTCGACATCGCCGACCCGCTGCGCATTGAGCCGCTGCTGCCAAAAATCCAGCGAACCCTCCGGCACCGCAAACACCGTGGTGCCCACCTCGCCGGTGCCCGGCCGGCCGCGTGCGATGTTGGGGAACGGGAAATAGGTCATGACGCTGCCCGGCGTGCCGACCTCATCGCCATAATAGAGGTGATAAACGCTCGGCTCGTCGAAATTGACCGTCTTCTTCACCCGGCGCAGGCCGAGCGTGTTGGTGTAAAAAGCGTTGTTGTCGGCCGCATCCCGCGCCATCGCAGTGACGTGGTGGAGGCCCTTGATCTGGTTCAGCATTGCTTGTCTCCATCCTGGCGCTTCTGGCACTCTCGCCGAAAGCGCGCTCGGTTGGGTCAAATATGGGGAAACCACCGTTTCCAGAAAGCGGGTAAACCCGCCTCGATCCGTTGCCGATTATTGAACAATAGCCGCCGTTCCTGCCCCATGGGACGACAAGCTGACCATGCGGGGCCGGGAGAGGCCTGCGACGAACCCCGGGAGAAGCACCCGAAGTGCCGTCCTCCCCCCAGGGCTTCACCCCTCAACAAACCCAACCTCATCCTGAGCCTGTCGAAGGATGGGCCACCAGCACCGCGCAGCCTAATGGTTCGACAAGTGAGCGCGGGAGAGGACGCGGACGAGCGTCAGGGAGAGAGGAAACTACCCCGCCGAGGGGAATTTCAAGCTGGCCCCGGTCTCGGCTACCGGCGTGTATTCCAGCCCGACCAGCCCGCGATAGCCATTCGCCGCGAGCCAATCGAGACGCGCCTGCCAATCCATCTGACCGGTCCCCGGCTCGTGCCGGCCGGGCGTATCGGCGAGGTGCACATGGGCGATCCTGTCCACCCGGCCCGCGAGCAGTTCGATCGGCTCCTCCATCACCGCCGCATGGTAGATGTCATAGAGCAGCCGGATTTCCGGCCGGCCGACCTCATCGATGATGTCGAGGCCCTCGGTGGTCGAGGTGAGAAAATAGCCGGGATGGTCGACCCGGTCGTTCAGCGGCTCGAGCGCGATCACAACGCCAGAACCCATGACGATATCGGCCGCCCGCTTGAGGCAATCCACGATCGCCCGATGCTGCGCCTGTCGCGTCGCGCCGGCGACGATATTGCCGCCCTGCGCGATCATCATTTTTGTTCCGAGCCGCTGCGCAGCCTGAAGCGAGGCCCGCACACCCTCGAGGAAAAACTCGTGCGTCGCCGGATTTGTGATGTTTGCGATGGGCTCGCACAGGATGCCGGCGAGCGGCATGCCGGTCGCCTTCAACGCCACCTCGATGGCAGCAAGGTCCTTGTTGCTCCACTGCCAGAACTCGACCGCATCGAGCCCCGCCACCTTCGCCGCCCCGATCCGCTCGGCAAACACCGGCGCCTCCTTGCGGAACAACAGTTCAATGCACGCCGAATACGCCATGAATTTTCTCCCCTTTTTTGGGAGAAGCTAGCGCGGGAAGGGCTGGAAGTGAATTGCCCGCCATGGATTTACGCGCGGCACCCTCATCCCGAACCGGCTACCTCACCCTGGGCGCGTCGACGAGAGAGGCTGCACGCACTGCGCTGCAGCCCATGGTTCGACAGGCTCACCATTTGGGAGTGTTTTTTTCGAGCCCGCGGCGGCCAAGGCCATGCCACAGCTCCCCTCCCCCTCAAGGGGAGGGAAATTCGCGGCACCGCTTCGCCTTATTCCGACCGCGCCGAGAGAAAAACCTGCGGTGAAAACTCGAACTCGTCGTCGAACGGGAAGGTCGGGTGCTGTTTCCGCAACCGCGGCAGGCGCTCGACATATTGGTCGACCACGCCCTTGGTCAGCGCCATCAGGCTCGGCCTGGCGATGGGCGCCAGTTCCGGCGACAGATAGCCCGACTTGACCACCACGATCTTCGCCGTCCTCGGGTCGAGCCCCAATTTGGTGAAATCCGCGATGTTGTGGAACGGCCGCCGCCGCGCGGTGACCACGACATCGATGC
>DATJHO010000143.1:0-24555 GCA_035493835.1 Devosiaceae bacterium | reverse complement strand
AAGCGCGATTTCGAGTTGGCGTTCAATGACGGGATCGATGCGATCCTGACCCCGGCAACGCCATCCGCGGCGTTTGGCGTCGGCGACGAGGACATGAAGGCCGATCCGGTAAAAATGTACCTCAACGACGTGTTCACGGTCACCGTCAACATGGCAGGCCTGCCGGGCATTGCCGTGCCGGCAGGCAAGGACGGGCAGGGGCTGCCGCTCGGGCTGCAACTCATCGGCCGCCCGTTCGACGAGGAGACGCTGTTTGCGGCGGCACGCGTCATCGAGCGCAGTGCGGGCGGGGATTTTTCGCCCAAGGCATGGTGGTGAGCATGGCCGACGATATCTTTTCGACCGGCGACTGGTCACAGCCGCCCAAGGACATGACCAAGCCGCTGCAGGCGCTGTGGTGGGTCAAGAAGGGCAAGCTTCGGGTCGGCCCCGAATGGGACCAGGCGCACGCCATCGTCCAATCGATGGAGGGCGTCTACGAATTCGATTGGGTGCACGCGCTGCTGCACTGGATCGAGGCCGACATGGGCAACGCCGACTACTGGTATCGGCGGGCCGGCAGGAAGCGGGCGACTGCAAGCGTCGCCGCCGAGTGGCAGTTCATGGCCGAAACACTGAGCGGCGTGACCAGGCACTAAGTGTTGGCGCATGGCGCACAGTCAGTGCTCGACCCCGGTTGGCTGATCCAACGGAGATTCCCGCCTTCGCGGGAATGACGCTGTGAATGTAGCGCAGGTCTGCCCGTAAACCCGGAGATTACCGAAAAGGCGGGAATCTCCGTTCCAGGCACGCTCGAAGCAACTGCGGCAAGACTCAAAAGAGGATTGCGCCACCATTCCGGCAACAATTTGCCGCAACCGTGCCACCAAATTGCATCTGCTGCGTTAATTCGTTTGCTCAATCCATGGAGGAGCAAATGAAAGCACTAAATCTCGCAACGCTGATCATCCTGATTATCGGTGGCCTGAACTGGGGGTTGGTGGGCCTTTCGGGCTTCGATGTGATCGCCGGGATCTTTGGCGCCGGCTCGGTACTCTCCCGGATCATCTATGTGATCGTGGGCCTGAGCGCGCTCTGGCAGTTCGTGCCATTGGTCCGCGCCTTCGGCGAGGGGGAGATCTCCGCCGAGCGGCACATGGGCGTCTGACCCAGGGCGTCTAACCGGAGGGACGTCCGAGCACGCCGCTCAAGCCCGACTGAAGGCAAGCCGCTGACGATCGCCCGGTCGCCAGCGGTTGTTTTTTGCCATTTTTCCTGGGCCATTGGGCGGTCGGCCCCCAAACGTAGCGGCCTTCGGTTCGCATTCAATTTACATGTCTAGCGCCGCGCAACAGAGCTGTCATGGCGACTGCCGAAACGCCATGAATGGATGAGGCGTGCCGCGGATGGCGCTAGACTTAATTACTTAATCTAACCCGTGCGCGGTTCCGTATATCGATGTCCGATCTGCAATAATTGTGTTGTCGGGCGCCGACTAAGTTTCTGTGGTACTGACAGGAGTATGATTTGCCTCGATTGCGTGAGGCGGAATATTCGGCCTTTGTTAGGGGGCTCGCGTCCGGTGAGAAGTTCCAAGATTCTCCACAGCCAGCCGACCATTCGGCCCCCCGCCTGTCCGTCGCCCTTCCGATCCCCGGCCAAGGCCAGATGATGCAACTCTCGGCGCGAATGGCAGAGTTTCATTACCGGGGACCCGGTTTCGATCGTATCCGGGTCCTCGCGGCCCTCACGGTGGTGGTGCACCACTGTTCACTGATGACCATCCCAATCACGCATGATTTCCTCTACGAGTTCTCCTGGGGCGTCACTAACACTGGAAATTTGGCCGTCGCGATTTTTTTTGCGACCAGCGGGGCGCTGGTGGTGCCTGGCCTGCTCCGCGGCGGCGACATCGGGATCTTCGCCATCAATCGCTTCATGCGAATCATGCCTGCGCTGGTGGCTACGGTGCTGGTGACGATATTTGTGCTGGGGCCGGTGCTCACACGGCTTTCCCCCATGCAATACCTGCTGGACCCGCACACTT
This sequence comes from Devosiaceae bacterium, assembly GCA_035493835.1. Lineage (GTDB taxonomy): Bacteria > Pseudomonadota > Alphaproteobacteria > Rhizobiales > Devosiaceae > DASZTU01. The sequence continues at coordinate 22,529 of DATJHO010000143.1, read as the reverse complement.
ACGCCTATCTCAACAACATCATCTTCAGGGCGAGCCATACGTTGCCCGGCGTGACGCTCGCCGATGGCACGGGCGTTCTCGTCAACGGCTCGTTATGGACGCTTTATTTCGAGGTGCTGTCCTACGTCGCGCTTGCCGTCGCCTTCAAAGCCGGCCTTCTCATCTCGAAGCGAGCCTGCCTTTCACTGCTGGTCGTGGTCTATGCCCTCAACGCCGCGTGTTGGTTCAGCCCCACCGTCCACGATCTCATACCCGACCGGATCGTGGTTTTCCTCAGCCTCTTCGTCTACTTCATGGCTGGCGCGGCGTTTCATGTGCTTGCCGACAAGGTGCCCTATAACGCCGTTGCCGCCGTGATTGCGGGAGCGCTGCTTCTTGTCTCGATGCCGCTCGGCCTGGGCATTCTCACGCTGCCGGTCCTGCTCCCTTACCTTGTTGTTTGCCTGGGATTTTCGGGATTTTTGGGGAAAAAGCCTCTGCCGGTCGATTTGTCATATGGCATCTATCTCAACCACGCTTTGGCTATTACCGTCTTGTCCGTCCTGTTTCCCTGGATGTGCACCTTCTTCACCGCGCTGCCGGTGGTTGCACTCTCGGCCGTGGTCCTCGCGGCAATCTCCTGGCGCTTCGTCGAAGCACCGTCGCTCGCGTCGAAAGGCTTTGTCTGCGACTTCTACCGCGAGTGGAAGGGGAGGTTCCAATTGAGACGGCGGAAGGTCGCTGCCAAGTCTACGCGCTGACCGCAAGATGATGGCCGACGGAGCTTTGCCACCGCTGTGGCCAACGCTGAACAGGCTGCCGCGACATTCGCGACAGCCTGCCGAGAGCTTGCGAGTTACTTCTTCGGCATCATCGGCGGCGCGAAGACGATGTAGGGGAATTTTGGTTCCTGCCCAGGCGGCACGAATTCCGGGGCCGGGTCGCCGGGGGCGCCCAGCGAGGCGATGTACATGTGGAGCGAGCGCATCTGCGTTTCGTCCAAGACCCGCAGGTTGTAGTACGGCATCGGCGGCCGCGTCGTGAACGTTTTCAGATATTTCACCCAACCGTCTTCGCTCATCTTGGCGGCGGTCATGCGGAGATTGGGCGGGTAAGTAGTGCCCCAGGGGCCCTGGAAGCCCACCGGGGTGCCCTTGAGGGCGGTATCCGGGTCGATGACGCCGCCTTTCTCGTTGTAGCCAACGGTGTGGCAATCGTGGCAGCCGCCGAAAATGGAAATCATCTTGCCGTATTCGATGGATGGCTCGGCGGCCTGGACTGCCGAAAGACCAAGCAACAGGCCTGTGCTAGCAAAGAGTAACCGACTGAGCATAGTATTAGTCCTCCGGTTGCAAATCGCTCGGGGCGATGTTGGCAGATTGTCACACCTGGTGCCGGGCGCAAGTCAGGACGGTTGAAATCCGGATGGGGAGCGTGCAAACCAACCGGCGAGTGGCCGTTTGAGAGAGTTGCCTCGTGACCAAAAGCCCTGCCGAATGTGAAACCAAGGAAGACGTCCGCGCCGAGATCGATCGAATCGATCAGGCGCTGCTGGCGCTGTTCGCCGAGCGCCACGGCTACGTGACGCGGATGGCGCAGATCAAGACCGATCCCCACGAGGCCTATGATCCCGTGCGCATCGAAACGATGATCGCCAAGTGCCGCCAGCGCGCCGAGCAACTCGGTCTCGACGAAGATCAAGCCGAATTGATGTGGCGCACATTGATCAACTGGAATGTCAACTTCGAAAAGGGCATTATTGCTGCGCGTAGACGCCCGGAGTAGGTCCCATGACCGCTGATATCGTCATCCGCAAAGCTCTGCCCGAAGAAGCCGATCGCCTCGGGGACATTGCCTATGAAGCGTGGGAGCGCGGCATTCTGCCGTTGCTCACCGAGGTACCCGGTATGCGCCACAGCGAAAAACGCCGGCTGGCGATCGCGGTGCACGAAATGCTCGAGCGCATCATCGTCGCCGAGATCGATGGCATAGCGGTCGGCTGGTGTTCGCGGGCGCGTGGGCGGTCCTATATCCCGTTCCTGTTCGTCACCCCCGAATATCAGGGGCATGGCATCGGCTCGGCTCTGCTCAGGCGCATGGAATCGCTCCTCGAACTCGAGGGCGACTCGCGGGTGCTGCTCGAAACGCCGGCCGACAATGTCCGCGCCGTGCGCTTCTATGAGCGCCAAGGCTACCATATCCTGGCGCTCAAGCCGGATGGGCGAAACGCCGTCGGTGCCCTGACCAGCGTTCGCCTCGAAAAGCGCCTGAACCCCTATCGCGGCCCGGTGCCGGACGTCGAGGAGTAGGGCGCCGAGCCGGAGCCTCACCGATAGTCCACCCTTTGCTCGCCGAGGCAGTTTTCACGCTCGCCCTGTTGTGAGATAGAAAGGCTATCGGCAGAGGAAGCCGCTCGCGAAGGACGTAAAGCTCAATGACACTCATCGATACCCGCACGCCCAATCCCAAGAGCTTCATCAAGGGATCGACTGGCGATTGGGAAATCGTCATCGGCATGGAAGTGCACGCGCAGGTGCTTTCCGAGAGCAAGCTCTTTTCCGGCTCCTCGACCGAATTCGGCAGCCCGCCCAATTCCAACGTCTCCTTCGTCGATGCTGCCATGCCCGGCATGCTGCCGGTGATCAACGAGGAATGCGTTCGGCAGGCCGTGCGCACGGGCCTCGGGCTCAAGGCGCAGATCAACAAGCGCTCTATCTTCGACCGCAAGAACTATTTCTATCCGGACCTGCCGCAGGGCTACCAGATCAGCCAGTTCAAGGACCCCATTGTCGGCGAGGGCACGGTGCTGCTCGAACTCGGCGAGGGCGAACCCATCGAGATCGGTATCGAGCGGCTGCACCTCGAGCAGGACGCGGGAAAATCGATCCACGACCAGCACCCGAACATGAGCTTCGTCGACCTCAATCGCTCGGGCGTGGCGCTGATGGAGATCGTCAGCAAGCCGGACCTGCGCTCGTCCGAGGAGGCCAAGGAATATCTCGCCAAGCTCCGCCAGATCCTGCGCTACCTCGGCACCTGCGACGGCAACATGGAGCAGGGCTCCATGCGCGCGGACATCAATGTGTCGGTACGCAAGCCGGGCGGTGAATTCGGCACGCGCTGCGAGATCAAGAACGTGAACTCCATGCGCTTTGCCGGCCAGGCGATCGAGTTCGAGGCGCGCCGCCAGATCGATATTCTCGAGGATGGCGGTTCGATCGACCAGGAGACCCGGCTCTACGATCCCAAGACCGGCGAGACCCGTTCGATGCGCTCCAAGGAAGAGGCGCACGATTACCGCTACTTCCCCGATCCGGATCTGTTGCCGCTCGAATTCGACGACGCCTTCATCGAGGCGATGCGCGCCGGGCTGACCGAACTGCCCGACGACAAGAAGGCGCGGCTTATCCGTGACTATGGGGTTACGCCCTATGATGCTTCGGTATTGATCCTCGAGCGCGAGACCGCCGATTTTTATGAGGCGGCGGTTGCCCATGGCGGCACGAAGCGGGACGGCAAGGCGGTGGCCAATCTGGTGATGGGCGATGTTTCCGCCTATGCCAACAGCATCGGCAAGTCCGTGCACGAGACGCACATCACGCCGGCTCAGATCGCCGGCATCGTGGATTTGATCGCGGCAGGGACAATCTCGTCCAAAGGCGGCAAGGATGTGCTCCAGATCATCATCAGCGAGGAGCCGGATGCCGATCCGGCGGAACTGGTCGAAAAGCGCGGGCTGAAGCAGGTCACCGACCTAGGCGCCATCGAAAAGGTGGTGGACGAGATCATTGCGGCCAACCCCGACCAGGTGGCCAAGGTTCAAGCCAAGCCGACCCTGATCGGCTGGTTCGTCGGCCAGGCGATGAAAGCCTCGGGCGGCAAGGCCAACCCGCAGGCACTGAACGAGATCTTGAAGCGGAAACTGGGGCTGTAGGGCTGCGGTTCGTCGCAGTAAGAATCCCCACCCCATCCCTCCCCCCGAAGGGGAGGGTGTTCTGCTGAGTTCGTGTTGAGGGCGCTGCCTTACGGAGGTGCTGGCGGCACGGCGCTGGGGCGAATCGGATCCCTTGCCCCATTGTCATCCCCGGGCTTGAGCCGGGGACTCATGCAGCTGGTCCAGTAGCTTCGGCGGACGTGGAGAGGCATCATGGGTGGCTGGGTCAAGCCCGGCCATGACGAGGAAGGAATGGCGGGCTCAGCCAAAAGGGCACCGCACTTCAGGAAAGACGGCTACTAACCGGGAGCGATTACCCCTAAGCCATCTGTGCTCGCACCCAGCGCAGCAGGCGGCCGTCCATGGCGATCAGGCCCAAAAAGATCACCAACACGCCCAGCACTTCCAGTGAGCTGAGCTTCTCCCCCAGCACCGCAACCCCGAGGGCGATCGCCGAGATGGGGGCGATGAAGGTGGTGATGGAAAAATTGGTGCCGCCGATGCGCGGCAGCAGTTTGTACATCAGCAGGAACGAGAAGCTGGTGGAAATCAGGCCAATGCCGAGCATCGCCGCCCAGGATTCGGGCCTCACCATCACCGGCACGCCCTCGGTGAGAAATGCGAGGGGAATGGCGGCGATGGCGGCGCCGGTCAGCGAGCCGGCGGCCGTGGTCGCGGGGTCGAGCTTGGAAAAGCCGCGGGCGTAGTTGAGCGTGATGGCATAGCAGAGCGTCGCCAAGAGGGCCGCGCCCACCGCCCAGAGTTCGGCGGATTGGCCGGCCCCGAGCGTCGGCGCGGCGAGGATCGCGCAACCGGCGAGGCCGATGGCGACGCCGGTGGATTTGTTCCACGTCGCTTTCTCGCCGCCGGGCCAGAACTGCGAGACAATCACGGTGGTCATCGGCGTCATGGCGTTGATGACGCCCACGATGCCGCTCGCAAGGTGCTGCTCGGCGAGTGGAAACAGGGCGAATGGGGCCGCATAGTTGATGATCCCGAGGATCAGGAAGCGGCCGTAAAGCCCGCGCTCGCGCGGCCAAGTGCGGCGGGTGGCGGCAAAATAGGCCCAGCAGCCGAGGGCGCCGACGCTCACCCGGCCGGCCGAGACCCACATGGGCCCGATCTCTCGGATCAGGATCGCGTTGAATAGAAACGAACAACCCCAGATCGCGCCCAGGAGCACGATCCAGAACCAATCACGCAATGTCATGATTGTTCTCCCTTTGTGCCGACCTTATGCAGCAATGTGGGGGGCGTCGAACCGATTTTGACGATGGCTACCATCAATTTCGGTGATGCGTTCGATGCGGAGGCGGGAGCTTTGGTTGCAGGAGGCTCGAGCCTGGCAGCCTCACCCTGAGCCTGTCGAACGGCGAGGTTGCGGTCCGGAGTTTGTGGCCCATGGTTCGACAGGCTCACCATGAGGTTTGGGGTGTTGCGAGCGTGGAGGCGCTGGCGGATGCCCGCGGTTTATCCCCGCCGGAACACCGCCTCGCCGCGGCAGACCATGGCGAGCGCTTCGGGATAGGTCCGGTGTTCGGCAACCAGCACGCGGGCGGCGAGGCTTTCGGCGGTGTCGCCGGGCAGCACCGGGATGCGGGACTGGAGGATGGGCGGGCCGTCATCGAGGTCGGCGGTGACAAAGTGGACGGTGCAGCCGTGCTCGGCGCGGCCGGCCTCCAGCACCCGGTCATGGGTGTGAAGCCCCTTGAACTCGGGAAGAAGGGAAGGGTGGATGTTCAGCATCCGGCCCTCCCATTTCGCGGTCAGGCCCGGCGAAAGGAGGCGCATGAAGCCGGCGAGGCAGACGATTTCCGCGTTCCAGCCGTGGAGCACGGCGTCGAGCTCGGCATCGAACGCTTCCCGGTCGGAAAAGTCCTTGTGGGAGCGGACGGCCGTGGCAATGCCGGCCGCGGCGGCGATGGCGAGCCCGCCGGCATCGGCCTTGTTCGACAAAACGCCGACGATCTCGCCGGGATACTCGGCCGCCTCGGCCGCGCGGATCAGCGCTTCCATGTTCGAGCCGCGGCCGGAGATCAGGATGGCAACGCGTTTTTTAGTCATTTTCTCGAGTCGGAGTTTGGGGCCAAGGCCCAGATTGCGAACCAGCCCTGAATCACAGCGCCAGCTTGCCCTCGAATGTTACCGGCTCCCCGGTGCGCGGCCGCAGTTCGCCGACGATGGCGGCAGTCTCGCCTTCGGCGGCCAGCAAATCGACCAACTTTTGAGCGTCGGCGCTGGCAACCGCGAGGATCATGCCGGCGCCGCAATTGAAGGTGCGAAGCATTTCACGCTCCCCCAGCCCACCGACCCGCGACAGCCAGCCAAAGACCCGAGGCACGTTGAGCGCGTCGAGATTCACGTGCGCGGCCAGGTCATCCGGCAGCACGCGCGGAATATTGTCGATGAAGCCGCCGCCGGTGATGTGCGCCATCGCCTTGATGCCGAGGCCGGCCCTGAGGGCGGCGAGCAGCGGCTTGACGTAAATGCGCGTCGGGGTGAGCAGCGCGTCGCTGAGCGTCTTCTGCTCATCGAACGGGGCGGGGAGATACCAATCCATCCCCGAAATCTCGACGATCCTGCGCACCAGCGAAAAACCGTTGGAGTGGACGCCGGACGAGGCAAGGGCAATGAGCGTGTCGCCGGCCGAAAGGTCGCCGCGCGGCAGCAGCGTGCCCCGTTCGGCGGCGCCGACCGCAAAGCCTGCGAGATCATAATCCTTATCGGCGTACATGCCCGGCATTTCGGCCGTCTCGCCGCCGATGAGGGCGCAGCCGGCGAGCCGGCAGCCCTCGGCAATGCCTTCGACAATCGCGGTCCCTGCGGCGACGTCGAGCCGGCCGGTAGCAAAATAGTCGAGGAAGAACAGCGGTTCGGCGCCCTGCACGATAATGTCGTTGACACACATCGCGACGAGGTCGATGCCGATGGTCGAATGGTTACCGCTTTCGATGGCGATCTTCAGCTTGGTGCCGACCCCATCATTGGCCGCCACAAGCACCGGATCGACGAATCCGGCCGCCTTGAGGTCGAAAAGCCCACCGAAACCGCCAATCTCGGCGTCGGCTCCGGGGCGCCGCGTCGAACGCACCGCCGGCTTGATGGCCTCGACAAGGGCATTGCCGGCATCGATGTCGACGCCGGCCTGCTTGTACGAAAGCCCGTTTGGTGGCAGGTTTTGCGCGTCGGACATGGGCCTCTGGCCGGTTGGATGCAAATGGATGCGGCCGGACCGATGACCACTGGGTTTTCCGGGCCTCGCCGCTATAAGCGCTGATAAAGGCTCCACCACAGGGACGCAAGGGTTGCCCGTTTGATGACGCTCAGAAACCAAGTCCTGATTTGGGTAGGTGTGGCGGTCGTCAGCCTGATCGTCATCTGGACCTTTCGCGGTATCCTGCTTCCGTTCGTGATCGGCCTGGCGCTTGCCTATGTGCTGAATCCGGTGGTCGGGCTTGTCGAGAAGACGAAACTCAACCGCGCCTGGTCCACCGCTGTCGTGCTCTTCATCGTGCTGGCGATAATTGTCGGCATTATGGTGTTGATCCTGCCGCTGGTCGTCCAGCAGCTCATCGGCCTGCTGTTCCGGCTCCCCGGCTACGTCAACAGCCTGCGGTCGCTCGCCAACCAGTGGGTTCCGGCCCTCAACGAATGGCTCGGTGCCGAACGGGTGGCCCAGTTCGAAACGAGCCTCACCGATTGGCTCAATAATCTGCCGGGGATAACGGCCAACGTCACGGCCTATATCGCCCAGAGCGGTTTGACCTTCATTTCGGGGCTCGCCATCGTCATCGTCACGCCGGTGGTTGCCTTCTATCTGCTGCTCGATTGGCAAGGGATGGTCGAAGGGATCGATCGCCTGCTGCCGCTCGATCACAAGCATGAGGTGCGGCAGATCCTGAACGAGATCGACCAGTCGATGGCGGGCGTGGTGCGGGGGCAGGGCAGCGTGGTGCTTTTCCTCACCCTCTATTACGCCACGGCCCTGTCGATCAGCGGCATCAGCTTCGGCCTCGCCATTGGGCTCATCACCGGCCTCATCAGCTTCATTCCGTTCATTGGCTTTCTGGTCGGCTTCATTCTGTCCATGATCATCGCCACGGTGCAGTTCTGGCCTAATTGGCCGCTGATCCTCCTGGTTTTCCTGATTTTCATGGTGGGCCAGTTCCTCGAGGGTAACGTCCTTTATCCCAAGCTCGTGGGCTCCAGCATCGGCATTAATCCGGTGTGGCTGATGTTCTCGCTGTTTGCGTTCTCGTCGCTTTTCGGCTTTGTGGGCCTGTTGCTCGCCGTGCCGCTTTCGGCCATTGCGGGCGTCCTGACCCGCTTTTCGGTGCAGAAATACAAGCAGAGCCAGCTTTACCTCGGACAGAACGGTGCCACGAGTGTCAACCACAACGCCGCCGACTGAGCCCACCGACGGGACCCCGTTTGCGGTGGACGGGCAGCTGCCGCTGGATTTTGGCCACGAGCCTTCCCACGACGAGGCTGATTTCGTCGTCGGGGAGGGCAACAGGCTCGCCTTTTTACACCTGACGGCGTTTCCCAGCTGGCCGGGGCCGCTGACGCTCCTCGTTGGTCCCCCAAAATCCGGCAAGTCGCATCTGGCGCGCATCTGGGTCGCGCGCGCCGGGGCGCAATCCCCGGCGCCGGCCGATCTCGGGCGGCTGGCGGGGCAGGGCGGGGTTGCGCCGCTGCTGATTGAGGACGTGGATCGTCCGGGGTATGATGAAAATGCCTTGTTTCACCTGGTGAATCAGAGCATGCGCGACGGCCGGGCACTGCTGATGACGGCTCGTGAGCCAGTGGCGAACTGGCCCTATGCCACCGAGGACCTGCGGTCGCGGGCGCGGCTCGCGACGCTGCTGCTCGTAGCCACGGCCAAGGACATCGAGTTGGCTCAAATGCTGATAAAGCTGTTCAGCGACCGCCAGATCGCCGTCGATCCGCGCGTAATCGGGTATGTTGCCTCGCGCATGGAGCGTTCGCCCGCGGAAGTGGTGGCGCTCGCCGAATTGATGGATCGGCTGGCGCTGGCCCGCGGGACGGCTATAACCCGCTCCGTGGCGGCCGAGGCGCTGCGACAGAGGCGGGCCTGCCGCGGAGAAGAAGCCGAAGGGCTCGATTGGGAGGCGGACGATGAATGAACTGAGCGAAATCGCCGACATCGAGCAGGCGACGCCCGATGTGGAGGCGCTGCAGAAGAGCCCCGCCCGCTTCGTCAATCGCGAGGTAAGTTGGCTGCAGTTCAACATGCGCGTGCTGGAGGAGGCGGGGAACGAGGCGCATCCGCTGCTCGAACGGCTGCGGTTTCTGTCGATCTCGGCCATCAATCTCGACGAGTTCTTCATGGTCCGGGTGGCCGGCCTCAAGAACCAGGTGCGCGCCGGGCTCAGCAAGCAGAGCGTGGATGGACTGACCCCCATCGAGCAGCTTGAGGAGATCGCCAATCTCACGCAGCACCTCAACCTCGAGCAGCAGGACGCCTGGCAGAGCCTGCGCGAAGAGCTGTTCGCGCACAACGTGGTCATCCACGAGGCCAACGACCTGTCGCCGGACCAGCTCAGATACCTGCAGAAGCTCTTCCGCGAGGAGATCGTGCCGGTATTGACACCGATCGCGGTCGATCCGGCGCATCCGTTCCCGTTCATTCCCAATCTCGGCTTTACCCTCGCCTTCGAGCTCAGCCGGCCGAATGCCTCGACCACGCTCACGGCGCTCGTTCGCGTGCCGAGCAATCTCGACCGCTTCATCAGCCTGCCGTCGAGCCTTGCCGCCGAGGGGCGGATCGAGGTCGTGACCATCGACACGCTGATCAACCTGTTCCTGCACAAGATGTTTCCGGGATACGAGGTCATCGGCTCGGGCTCGTTCCGCATCATCCGCGACAGCGAGATCGAAATCGACGACGAGGCGGCGGATCTGGTGGTCGAGTTCGAGACCGCCCTGCGCCAGCGCCGGCGCGGCCAGGTGATCCGGCTTGAGATCGAAAAGCGCATGCCGCGGGCATTGCGCCGGCAGATCAGCGAAAGGCTGCATGCCTCGCCCGAGGATACATTTGAAGTGGAAGGCTTTCTCGGCCTCGCCGATGCGGCCAAGATTTGCGACATCGATCGCCCGGACCTGAAATTTCCGTCCTACCAGGCGCGCTTCCCCGAGCGGGTGCGCGATTTCAACGGCGACCTCTTCGCCGCCATCAAGCAGAAGGACCTGCTCGTTCACCACCCGTTCGAGAGCTTTGACGTGGTGGCGCAGTTTCTGATGCAGGCGGCGCGCGATGCGGATGTCGTGGCTATCAAACAGACGCTCTACCGCACCTCGGCCAATTCGCCGATCGTCAAGGCGCTGGTGATGGCGGCCGAGGCGGGCAAGTCGGTGACCGCGCTGGTCGAGCTCAAGGCGCGCTTCGACGAGGAGGCCAATATCCGCTGGGCCCGCGACCTCGAGCGGGCCGGCGCGCAGGTGGTGTTCGGCTTCATCGAGTTGAAGACCCACGCCAAGATGAGCCAGGTGGTGCGCCGCGAGCAGGGCAAGCTGATGAGCTATTGCCACATCGGCACCGGCAACTACCACCCGATCACGGCCAAGATTTATACCGACCTCAGCTATTTCACCACCGACCCCTCGATCACGCGGGACGTGGCGCGGGTGTTCAACTTCATCACCGGTTATGCCCGGCCGACCGAACTCGAATCGATCGCCGCTTCGCCGGTCAATCTGCGGCAGACGCTGCTTGATTGCATCGCCAGGGAAATCGGCCACGCCCAGCGCGGCGAACCGGCCAATATCTGGCTGAAGATGAACTCGCTGGTCGATGCGCAGATCATCGACTCGCTTTATGCGGCGAGCCAGGCCGGGGTGAAGGTCGAACTGATCGTGCGCGGGATCTGCTGTCTCCGGCCGGGCATTCCGGGCTTTTCGGATAACATCCACGTCAAATCGGTGGTCGGCCGCTTCCTCGAGCATTCGCGCATCTATTGCTTCGGGCAGGGCCAGCCGATGCCCTCGCGCAAGGCGAAGGTCTATATCTCCTCGGCCGACCTGATGGAGCGTAACCTCGACTGGCGCGTCGAGGTGATGGTGCCGATCGTCAACCAGACCGTGCATCAGCAGATCCTCGATCGTATCATGGTGACTTATCTCAAGGACAACCAGCAGAGCTGGGATGTGCTACCCGACGGGAGCTCCCATCGCGTGCGCCTCAAGGAGGGGGAGGAGCCCTTCAACGCCCATGATTACTTCATGACCCATGCGAGCCTTTCCGGCCGCGGCAGCGCTTTGGCGCGTGAAACGGACGAAACCGATTGAACGATTTCTGGGGCGCCGACGCCGATCCGACAGCCCAGGGGCGAATCCGGGGCGCGGAGCCGGTCGCCGTGCTGGATATTGGCTCGAACTCGGTGCGGCTCGTGGTTTACGAGCGGCATGCGAGGGCGTTGACGACGCTCTATAACGAAAAAACGGCCAGCGCGCTGGGGCGGGGGCTGGCTCAGACCGGCCGCATCGCCGAGGCCAACATGGAGCGCGCGCTGACTGCCATGCAGCGCTACGCCCTCGTCGCCCGACTGATGCGGGTCGGCAAGGTGCATGTGCTCGCAACCTCAGCCGTCCGCGATGCCACCAACAGCAAGAGCTTCGTTGCAGCCATCGAGCAGGTGATGGGCGAGGAAGTGCGCGTGCTGAGCGGCGAGCAGGAAGCCCACTTCGCCGCACTCGGTGTCGTTGCCGGCATTCCGGATTTCGAGGGTGTCGTTGGCGACCAGGGGGGCGGCAGTCTCGAGCTTTCTTCGCTGGTCCGGGGCCATGATGCCGTTGGGGAAACGCATGAACTCGGCGTTATCCGGCTGCAGGACGATTGCGGCGGCTCCCCGAGCCGCGCGCCGGCACTCGCCCATACCCGGCTCAAGGCCTCGAAGGTTCTGACCGGCAATTCGAGCAAGCTCTTTTGCGCTATCGGCGGCACCTGGCGGTCATTCGCCAAGATCATGCAGGTGCAGTCGCGATATCCCCTCCATATGGTCCAGCACTACATGGTGCCGGCCGACGAGGTGGTCGCGCTCTGCGAAAATATCATCGCCGCCGCGAGCGCCGGCAAAGCCATCCCGGGCGCATCCAGCGTCAGCTCCGCGCGCCGCGAGCTTTTGCCGTATAGCGCTGCGGTAATGAGTGAACTGATCAAGGTAGGCGGCTTCGAGCAGATCGTTTTCTCCGCCTTGGGTGTTCGTGAGGGCTATCTCTACAGCCTGCTGTCGCCCGAAGAGCAGGCAATCGATCCGCTGAGGCAAGCGGCCGAGGAGATGAACCTCCTGCGTTCCCGCTCACCTGCGCATGCGGCCGACCTTGTGCTTTTCGGCGAGCAACTCCTCGAGGCGATCGGTTGGAGCGAGACGGCGGAGCAGCGGCGGCTGCGCGAGGTCGCCTCGCATTTGGCCGATATCGGCTGGCGCGGCCATCCCGACTATCGGGGCGAGCAAAGCGTCGACATGGTGGCTTACGGGTCGATGATCGGCGTCGACCATCCGGGCCGAGCCTTTCTCGCGCATGTGCTTGCGGTGCGTTACATGGGCCTCAAGCACAAGGGCGTCAGCCATCCCTTGCTGAGTCTTGCCGGCGAGGTCGGCGCGCAGCGCGCGCGCCTGGTCGGCGCCTTGCTGCGCGTCGCCTATCCACTCTCGGCGGCCATGGCGGGCGTACTGCCACGGCTACGTTTTGATGTGCGGGCCGGTGTGTTGACCCTTGTTGTGCCGGCCGAGCTCGCCTTTCTCCACGGCGAGCACCTGGCCGGCCGGCTCGATCAGCTAGCCAATGTCGCCGGCTTCAAGCGGGCCGCCGTCAGCTCTCAGTAATGGGGAATTCCACGATGCCGCGGCGCGTCGCGGCGAGCCCCAACTGGCCGTGCTTGATGGCCAGCGCCTTGTCGCCGAAGATCTTGCGCCGCCAGCCTTTGAGCGCCGGCACGTCGGCCTCGTCGTCGAGCACCAGCGCATCGACTTCGTCGGAAGTGGCGATGATGCGCGCGGCCACGCCATTCTGCTCGGACACCGCCTTCAGCAGCACCCGGATGAGGTCGCCCACGGCCCCCTTGGGCGAGGGGCCGCGGTGGCGCTCCGGCAGGTGCGGCAGATCGGATTTGGGCAGCGCCTCGACCTCCTTGAGGATGGCGATGATCTCGGCGGCAGCGGAGGAACGGCCATAGCCGCGCGGCACCGCGCGCAGCTTGTCGAAGGCGTCGGCGGTCAGCGGCCGCTGCACCACGAGTTCGGCCAGGGCGTCATCCTTGAGCACGCGGGAGCGGGGCTGGTCATTGTCCTGCGCCCGCCTTTCGCGCCAGGCGGCAAGGGCCTTGAGGGCAGCGAGGTCGCGCGGGCGGTTGAGCTTCATCTTTAGCCGCTCCCACGCCTGGGCCGGCTGGACCACATAGGTGTCGATGCTTCTCAGGGTATCGAGTTCGTCCTCGACCCAGCTCCAGCGATTGGTCTCATCGAGCTGCGCCTTGAGCTTGAGATAGATGTCGCGCAGGTACGTGACATCGGCGAGGGCGTAGGTGCTCTGCTTTTCGGTCAGCGGGCGGGCCGACCAGTCGGTGAACCGGGAACTCTTGTCGAGTTCGACGCCGGTCACCGCGCGCACCAGATTGTCGTAGGAGACGCTGTCGCCGAAGCCGCAAACGCTAGCCGCGATCTGCGTATCGAACATGTTGACGGGCACCTGGCCAGAGAGCTTGACGAATATTTCGACGTCCTGCCGCGCCGCATGGAAGACCTTCGTCACCTTGTTGCTGGCGAGCAGGGAGAGGAAGGGTGTCAAATCCAGTCCCCGCGCCAGCGGATCGACGAGCACCGCTTCCTCGGCCGTGGCAGCCTGCAACAGACACAGCTTCGGCCAGTAGGTGGTCTCGCGCAGGAACTCGGTGTCCACCGTCACGAAATCGAAGTTTTCGGCGCGCTCGCAAAAGGCGGCAAGCTCGGCCGTGGATGTGATTATCTCCATTAACGCAATTGTCCTACCCGATAAAATACCGGCCAATTCGTAACAGGAGTGATCCCGCGGAAAAAGGCCGATTTGGCGGCCCGGCAATTTGCCGCAAACCCGGCGTTTGATCCGCTGCCCGAAACTTGACAAAGTGGGCGTCGCGTGCGCTTTTCCCGGCCTCAGATTCAGGCCTTTTTACCGCAGAGTTCAGCCATGCACCGCTATCGTTCGCACACCTGCGCCGCGCTCCGTCCGACCGATGTCGGCAGTAACGCGCGCCTCAGCGGCTGGGTGCATCGCGTTCGCGATCACGGCGGCTTGCTGTTCATCGACCTGCGCGACCACTACGGGTTGACCCAATGCGTGGTCGATCCGGATTCGCCCGCCTTCAAGCAGGCCGAATCCGTGCGCGCGGAGTGGGTCATCCGCGTCGACGGCAAGGTGAAGGCGCGCACGCCCGAGACCGTGAACCCGAACCTGCCGACGGGTGCGTTGGAAGTGTTCATCGAGGAAATCGAAGTCCTTGGCGAAGCGCGCGAGCTGCCGCTGCCGGTGTTCGGCGAGCCGGACTATCCCGAGGATATCCGCCTGCGCTACCGCTTCATCGACCTGCGCCGCGAAAGCCTGCACGCCAACATCGTCAAGCGCACCAAGATCATCGCCGCAATGCGCAAGCGCATGGGCGAGATCGGCTTTGCCGAATATTCGACGCCGATCCTCACCGCGTCTTCGCCGGAAGGCGCGCGCGACTTTTTGGTGCCGAGCCGTATTCACCCGGGCAAGTTCTTCGCCCTCCCGCAGGCCCCGCAGCAGTACAAGCAATTGCTGATGGTTGCGGGCTTCGACCGCTATTTCCAGATCGCGCCCTGTTTCCGCGACGAGGACCCGCGTGCCGACCGGCTGCCGGGCGAGTTCTACCAGCTCGACCTCGAGATGAGCTTCGTCACCCAGGAAGACGTTTGGGACACGATGGCCCCGGTCATCACCGGCATCTTCGAGGAATTCGCGGAGGGCAAGCCGGTGACCAAGGAATGGCCGCGCATCCCCTATGACACGGCGATCCGCAAGTACGGCTCCGACAAGCCGGACCTGCGCAACCCGATCGAAATGCAGGCCGTGACCGAGCATTTCGCCGGTTCGGGCTTCAAGGTCTTCGCCGGCCAGATTGCCGACGATCCGAAAGTGGAAGTGTGGGCGATCCCCGCGCCGACCGGCGGCAGCCGGGCCTTTTGCGACCGCATGAACGCCTGGGCGCAGGGCGAGGGCCAGCCGGGCCTCGGCTACATCTTCTGGCGCCAGGAGAATGGCGCACTCGAAGGGGCGGGGCCGGTTGCGAAAAACATCGGTCCCGAGCGCACCGAGGCCATCCGCGCCCAGCTCCGCGTCAAGGATGGGGATGCCGTGTTCTTCGTGCTCGGGCGGCCGGAGAAGATGTACAAGTTCGCGGGCGAAGCGCGCACCAAGGTCGGCACCGAGCTGAGCCTGGTCGACACCGAGCGCTTCGAGCTCTGCTGGATCGTCGACTTCCCGTTCTACGAGTGGAGCGAGGAAGAAAAGCGCGTCGACTTCGCGCACAACCCCTTCTCGATGCCGCAGGGCGGCCTTCAGGCGCTGCGCAGCCAGGATCCCCTGACGATCAAGGCCTACCAGTACGACGCGGTCTGCAACGGCTACGAAATTGCCTCCGGGTCGATCCGTAACCAGGAACCGGAGACGATGGTCGCCGCCTTCGAGCTCACCGGCAAGTCCCGGGAAGAGGTCGAGGAGCAGTTCGGCGGCCTCTATCGCGCCTTCCAGTACGGTGCCCCCCCGCACGGCGGCGCCGCGTTCGGCGTGGACCGTATCGTGATGCTGCTCTGCGGGGCGCAGAACCTGCGCGAGATCACGCTGTTCCCGATGAATCAGCAGGCCGAAGATTTGCTCATGGGCGCGCCATCCCCCGTCTCTGAAAAGCAGCTGCGCGAACTGCATCTGCGGCTGAACTTGCAGGACAAGTAAGAAGTCGGGACCACGGCGAATTCTGCCGTCGTCCCAACCCTCTGCGCCTTCAACTTAATCCGGCCTTAAGCGTTGGCTGCTACGCACGATATTCGGGAAACCGGGCCCGGATTGTCGTGCGATCAAAATACTCCAATATCATTGCCGTACTGGTCGCGATCCTGGCCTTTATTCCGCTGCTGACGGTCAACTACCTGTTTGACAGCTATGTGCGTCAGGATCGGGCTGCGCAGATGCAGCGGGCTGCCGACTATCTGACAGCCGAAATCGGCAGCGGCACCGATGACGCCATCCGCGCCCTTGAAAACATCGTTGCCGAAAGTCCCTCGCTTTGCACGCCGACGTTTCTCGCCAACGTGCATCGCGCGATGACGACGAGCCTGCATGTGCGGCAGGTAGTGGTGGAGAATCGCTTCGGCGACCAATTCTGCGATGCCTATGGCGGGCAGGTGCGCTATTCGGCGCTTTCCGACGATCTCAGCATCGCGGGGCACAGCGAAACGGTGGCGGTGGTCAAGATTGCGGGCCTCAATATGCCGCTGCTCAAGGTCACTGAGCTTTCCGGCGAGCGACTGGTTTCGGCCTTCGTGCCGCTGCTGACCTATTCCAGCGAGGATCTGCTCCATCGGATCCGGCCCGCCAGATTCATCGACATATCCCTCGCCAACGGCGCGAACGTCCTCTCCATCGGGCAGCCTGGCGCCGCGGATTCAGATGTTGTCAGCGCCCAGTCCTTTGCGGGCGAGACGCCGCTGCGGGCGCAGATAGGCGCCCCATTTTCGATGCTGCGTGCCGACTTTGCCGGTACCGGCATCATCCTGACGCTGCTGGCAGGCGCCCTCAGCGCGACGCTGATCCTCTTGACCCTGAGGTACATGAGGCGCCCGGCGCTGTCGGCGTTCGAACTCGAGCGCGCCATCATCCATGGCGACGTGAAGCCCTACTACCAGCCGGTCATCGACCTGGGTACGGGGCGGCTCATAGGTTGCGAGGTGCTGGCGCGCTGGGAAAAGCGGAACGGGGAACTGGTGCCGCCCGGCGCGTTCATCGATTCCGCCGAGCAATCGGGCCTCGCCATCCCCATGACGGTGAGCCTGATGCAACAGGTGAGGGCGGATCTCAGCGAGCTCTGCCGCCAGCAGCCGACCCTCAAGATCAGCATCAATCTGTTCGAGGGACATTTCCGCGACAGTTCGATCGCCGACGACGTGCTGGCCATTTTCGGCGGCTCCCCGATTTCCTTCCGGCAGCTCGTGTTCGAAATCACCGAGCGGCGGCCGCTGAGCAATGACGCGCAGACCCATGAGGTCATCGCCAAGCTGCATGCCCTCGGCACGCGTCTCGCGATGGACGATGTCGGTACCGGCCACTCCAATCTCGCCTATTTGCAGACGCTGGGTGTCGACATCATCAAGATCGACCGCATCTTCGTCGACATGATCAAGCCCGATACGGCGACGGTGCCGGTGCTCGACGGCCTCATCAGCCTCGCGCGAGACCTCGGTACGGAAGTGATTGCCGAAGGGGTCGAGACCGAGGCGCAGGCGCTCTATCTGCGCGGGCATGGCGTATTCATGGCCCAGGGGTTCCTCTTTGCCCCAGCTCTCAAGCCCAAAGCCTTCAAAGAGTTGGCGCTTGCGCTCAACGAGCCCTTTGGAACGGCGGACGAGCCCTTTCCCAACGCCGCCTGAGCACTGGCAGCCGGGGGCTGCCGAAGCCTGCATTCGCGCCTTTGTGACGCTTTCCTTTGCGGCCATTTAGTGCCACGACACTAAGGTTGCAGGAGACGCTTCTATGACGACCGATCCGACCGAGCAGCGCAATGCCCTCCGCGAGGCCGCGCTGCATTTCCACGAGCACCCCAAGCCGGGCAAACTCGAAATCCAGGCAACCAAGCCGCTGGGCAACCAGCGCGACCTGGCGCTCGCCTATTCTCCAGGCGTCGCGGCGCCCTGCGAGGAGATTGCGGCGGATCCGGACAAGGCCAGCAGGTACACGTCGCGCGGGAACCTCGTTGCGGTGATTTCCAACGGTACCGCCGTGCTCGGGCTGGGCGCCATCGGCGCGTTGGCATCAAAGCCGGTGATGGAAGGCAAGGCGGTCCTGTTCAAGAAGTTCGCCGGCATCGACGTCTTCGACATCGAGATCGAGGAGCGCGACCCCCAAAAATTCATCGAGGTGGTTGCTCCCCTGTGGCCCACATTCGGCGGCATCAACCTCGAGGACATCAGGGCACCCGACTGCTTTGAAATCGAGGAAGGCCTGCGGGCGAGGATGCCGATTCCGGTGTTCCACGACGACCAGCACGGCACCGCGATCATCGTTGGCGCGGCAGTCCTCAATGGCATGGAACTGGCCGGCAAGCGGATCGAGGACGTCAAGATCTGCACCTCGGGGGCAGGGGCGGCAGCAATGGCCTGCCTAAACCTGCTGGTGGCGCTCGGCGCCAAGTATGAAAACATCTGGGTCGCCGACAAGGATGGCCTCTTGACCCACAAGCGCAACGACGTCCACGACAAGTGGCGCAGCGCCTTCTGCCAGACCACCGATGCGACGACGTTGGAGGAAGTGTTCGACGGCGCCGACATTTTTCTCGGTGTGTCGGCCGCCGGGGCGCTGAAGCCGCAGATGCTGACCCGCATGGGCAAGAGCCCGCTGGTGCTGGCGCTGGCCAACCCGGTGCCGGAAATCATGCCGGAGATCGCCCGGGAAATCCGGCCCGACGCCATGGTCTGCACCGGGCGTTCGGACTATCCCAACCAGGTCAACAACGTCCTCTGCTTCCCCTTCATCTTCCGCGGCGCGCTCGACGTGGGCGCGACCACCATCAACGAGGAGATGAAGCTCGCCGCCGTCAAGGCCATCGCCCGGCTGGCCCATGAGCCCGGTCTCGAGGTTTCCCCGACCGGCCAACCGGCGATCTATGGGCCCGAGCACATCATCCCCAACCCCTTCGACCAGCGCCTGATCCTGCGGATAGCGCCGGCTGTGGCCCGGGCGGCAATGGAGAGCGGGGTCGCCAAGCGCCCGATCTCCGATTTCGGCGCCTATCACGACAGCCTCAATCGCTTCGTGTTCCGCTCCGGCCTCGTGATGAAGCCGATCACCGATCGGGCGCGCGGGCAGGGCAAGCGCATTGCTTTCGCCGATGGCGAGGACGAGCGCGTGCTGCGCGCCACCCAGGTGCTGATCGAGGACGGCATTGCCCGCCCGATCCTCATCGGCCGTCCGTCCGTGATCGAGGCGCGCATCCAGCGTTTCGGCCTGAGCCTCAATCCCGGTCGCGATTTCGAGGTGATTAACCCCGAGGACGATCCGCGCTACCGCGATTATGTCGCGCTCTTCCACTCGCTGGTGGGCCGCAACGGCGTGACGCCCGAGACCGCGCGCACCATCGTTCGCACCAACACCACGACGATTGCCGCCCTCGCGGTGAAGCGCGGCGAGGCCGACGCGCTGATCTGCGGGCTCGAGGGGCGCTACATCAAGCATGTGCGCGATATCCGCTCGGTCATCGGGCTGCAGGATGGCGTCAAGAACGTCTCGGCGCTGTCCATGCTGATCATGCCGCGCGGCGCCTTCTTCCTCACCGACACCTATGTCAACATCGACCCGAGCCCCGAAGAGATCGTCGCCATCGCGCTGCAGGCGCGCGACCATTTGCGGCGCTTCAACATCGAGGCCAAGGCGGCTCTCCTGAGCTACTCCAACTTCGGGTCGCGCGACGGCGAGAACGCCTACAAGATGCGGGAAGCCTATAAGCTGCTGAAGGTGCAGGCGCCGGACCTGATCGTCGAGGGCGAGATGCAGGGTGATCTGGCGCTCAACGAAGAGTTGCGCGACCGCTACATTCCCGATTCGGTGTTGAGGGGCGAAGCCAACCTGCTGATCTTCCCGAACCTCGACTCGGCCAATCTCTCCATGACCCTGCTCAAGGAGATGAACAACGCCCTGGCGGTCGGGCCCATCCTCATGGGGACCCGCTCGCCCGCCCACATCCTTGCCCCTTCCAGCACCAGCCGCGGCATCGTCAACATGGCAACCATCGCGGCGAACGAGGCTTTGGATACCAAGGGGCGAGGCTGATCGTTCGCGTCGCTGTTTCCCGTCGCATTTGCCCCAGGAAACAGCGCCGCAGCGCTTGCAATCCTCCACCCCATTGGCTATGTGAACCTCGCTTTGCCACCGGGCGCTCTGCCCGGCTGCTGGGGAATAGTTCAACGGTAGAACTACGGACTCTGACTCCGTCAATCTTGGTTCGAATCCAGGTTCCCCAGCCATCTAACTTCAGCGAGCAAAATCAATGGCTTAACGCTGAAGCGTAGCAGGGTTGCGTAGCCGCTATGAGGGAACGAGCCAGCTTAGCGGCGGGGTTCCAAGCGCGCTCAGGATTGTGCCTGCCATTGTGAGCTTGATTCCATAGCCGCTGAGGTCCTTTGGCTTGCCCGCGAGTCGGCTTGTAATCCAATCGTCGTAGTCACTCCCATGGCGAGCTACTGCGGTCGGGTCTAGGAAACCGTCCATCGTCAGCAGGTTCAGGGGCGGCATACCCCCAAGCATTCGCTCCTTGCTTACCCAAGTGGCAAACTGCTTGCTCCTGGCGCGCATTCCCGCTGGTGACAAACGAATGGAGGTTGCAAATTAGGCGTCGCGGTCAGGCTTGCCGAACTTGCGCATGGGCCTGGTGCTTGGCTCGGTCGCCGCTACCGCGTGCGGATCAGCTCCTCAATCTCGTCCCTTAAGGCCGCGGCCGGGCATGTCAGATGCTCAAATTGGGACCACGGCCGAAGGCCGCTCGTGGGGGGCGGCCTAGTCACGCGCCGGCCGGCAAGCCGTGCTTTGCGACGACGAAAGCAAAACATGCTTCGGAACCGGGGAAGGGGCTGCCATGATCGGCTCGATCGTGCGGCCCCTTCCGGCGCATTTCCTCGCAAGGCAGCATTCATGTCGCTTTTCGCTCAAAATCGTCGCCGGCTCATCGGCCTTTCCGCCGCGGACAGCTGCCCCGACCTTTAGGCGACACGCATGCGCGCGGCGACGGTTGATTTCGGTTGGGCCGAAGTCAATTGAGGAGAACGGAGCATGGCTGGCCAAGTGCCGAGCCGAAATTGCCGGGAATGGGGTTAGGCGAGGGGCCCCGATGCCAATCGGCGGGCTAAGCTTTTGATCTGCCTCACGGGCAGGGGGCAATCGACTGTGCCGTCTCACAGTCTACAGGCTGATGCGTTGATCGGCGCGGGGTCCCTACACCGATCGGCGTGCTAAACCTTTGATCTGCCTGATCAGGGAGGGGTGAACGGATTGTGGCAGTTTACAGCGATATTGTAGACTTACTGAACTAGATATAAGTTTCCTCATAACGGAGGAGCATGACATGCCTCGACCGCTCGATTTGTTCTGGTTCATTCCGACCTATGGCGATGGGCCGTATCTCGGCTCGCCGGAGCAGGGGAGACCGGCCGATTTCGGCTACCTCAAAGAGGTGGCGCAGGCGGCCGACCGGCTGGGCTTCAAGGGCGTGTTGCTCCCCACAGGCCAGAATTGTGAAGAGTCCTGGGTGATTGCCTCGGGGCTGGCACCACTGACCGAGCGGCTCAAATTTTTGGTTGCGCTGCGTCCCGGTGTTATCTTGCCAAGCCTGGCTGCCCGGCAGACGGCAGCGCTCGACCGGATAAGCCGCGGACGCCTTTTGCTCAATGTAGTGGTAGGCGGCAACCCGACGGAACTGGCAGGCGACGGCGTATTCATCCCGCATGACGAGCGCTACGCCCAGGCCGCGGAATTTCTGGCGATCTGGCGTCGGCTGCTGTCCGGAGAGACAGTCGATTTTCTCGGCAAATACTATCGGGTCGAAGGTGGACGGCTGGACTTTCCACCGGTGCAGAAGCCGCATCCACCGCTCTATCTCGGTGGATCATCGGATGCCGGCATGGACCTCACCGCCGAACAGGTCGACGTCTTCCTCACCTGGGGCGAGCCGCCGGCCCAGGTGGCAGAAAAGATCGAGGCCGTGCGGAAGCGCGCGACGGAACGCGGGCGCAAGGTACGATTTGGCATCCGCCTGCACTTCATCGTGCGGGAGACCGAGGAAGAAGCCTGGCGGGCGGCGGACAGGCTCATCTCGAGAATTTCCGACGAGCAGATTGCCAACGCCCAGGCCCGCTTTACCAGCCAGATGGATTCGGTAGGCCAGCGCCGCATGGCCGAACTACACGCCGGGCGGCGCGACCGCCTGGTCGTCGGTCCAAATCTGTGGGCCGGCGTGGGGCTGGTCCGCGGTGGCGCCGGAACATCGTTGGTCGGCACGCCCGAGCAGGTTTCAGCTCGGTTGAAGGAGTATCAGGATCTCGGTATCGAACTCGTCATCGGCTCTGGCTACCCACATCTTGAAGAATCCTATCGTGTGGCGGAGTTGCTTTTCCCAGCGCTCGGGATTGTTCGAGACGGAAATCATGACGCCCGTGGGGAAGTCGCCAACGAGTTTGCGGTTGGCTATCATGGGTGGTCCCAGACGGTTGGCGATCATGGCTAAGAGTGGGTTAGAAACCGGCCCGCTTGAGCGGTTGCCAGGCAGCAACAATAGCCTTGGCAGTTCGACCGCCTCGATAGACGATTCAACCTCAATCATGGAAACATTGCGATGGCC
>DATJHO010000142.1:0-20955 GCA_035493835.1 Devosiaceae bacterium | reverse complement strand
TGGCGATGGGCGCCAGTTCCGGCGACAGATAGCCCGACTTGACCACCACGATCTTCGCCGTCCTCGGGTCGAGCCCCAATTTGGTGAAATCCGCGATGTTGTGGAACGGCCGCCGCCGCGCGGTGACCACGACATCGATGCCCCCGATCGTCAGCACGGCCTCGCGGAAATTCGGCTCGACATCAGGCAGCAAGAATTTGACCGCGGCCAAAACCTTGGCCGGCGTGCTGGCGGGGTCGAGCGTTGCGCCGATCGAAAGTTCCAGCTTGGCGCCCACGCCCGCCGCATAGGCGGCCTCGGTCGCCGGCTTGTCGCAAATCCCGGCAAAGACGACGCCGGTCGCATTTTTCGCCAGGAATGCGGAAAGCACCTCGGCGCGGTCGCCCACGCCGCCGCCCGTCGGATTGTCGCCGGATTCGGCAAAGATCACGGGCTGCGTCTCGCTCGCCAGCGCCCAGTCGAGGCACTCTTCGAGCGTGCCGGTCTTGGTGCCGAAGACGAATTGCCGCCGGACGGTCCAGTAATTGAGCGCCATCCGGAGCGCGGCTTCCTTCATCGCCGGCAGGTCCGTGCCGGTGATTACCGCAGCAGCCGTCGCGCGGGGCTCGTCAGCCCAGACATAACCCACCTGCTGGGAGGCATCCCAAATCCCCTCGGGCGCCTCGATTTCGGGGAGCCGGGCGTAGAGCGACTTTGCCGGCTCGTCCTCGGTGCTCGACCGCTCGCCGGGCACCACCACCGGGATCGGCGCCCACAGCAGCTTTGGCCGAACGCCGGTCTCGAGCGTCCGCACCAGCATCACCAGCGCCCGGCGCATGGTCTCCTCGACATCGATATGGGGCGCGGTGCGATAGGTGGAGAACATGTCCAGGGCATCGATGATGCGCTGCGAGAGATTGCCGTGAAGATCATAGCTCGCCGCAATCGGCACGTCCGCCCCGACCACCTCGCGGACGGCGCTGATAAAATCGCCTTCGGCGTCTTCCATCCCCTCGACGAACATGGCGCCGTGCATGGCGAGATAAACCCCTTCGAACGGCCCACTATTGGCAAGCCCCTCGATAATCTCGGCCTTGAACCCCTCATAGGCATCGCGCGCCACCGGGCCACCCGGGACCGCGCGCGCATGCAGCAGCGGCACATAGGTCCCCGGATAGTCCTTGAGGAAGGCAAAGTAAGCGTCGTTCAGCAGCCCTTCGCCACGCAGCACGCGAAACGCATCGGCTGGGATGAGGACGGGGTTGTAGGTGGAACACTCGGTGTGCAATCCGGCGACGGCAATACGCATCAAAACCTCTAAACTGACCAGAAACCATAAAGATTGGGCATCAGCCCGCAGAGCGCGGCAAAGCGCTCAAAGGATTTGCGGCCCGGTTCGGTCCAGCCCGCCTCCGCAACTGCTGAAAGGCGCGGGAACACCAGCCGGTCGAACACGGCGTGGTCGGCCATCGGCTCGGACCAGATGCAGGCCTGGACGCCGAGCAAATGCTCCAGTTGCGCCTCGCTCCAGCCCGCGGTTGCCTCGAACTCATAGGTCTTTTCGAGGCTCGACCAGCCGGCCCAGCCGGCGCCGGGCTCGCTCCATTCCTCGCTCTGCGCCATGTCGAGGTAATAGGCCTGTCCCGGGGCCACCACCATGTCGTAGCCCCGCCCCGCCAGGGCCGCCGAAACTTCAACCGTGCGCCAGCCCACCAGGTAGACCCGGTCCTTGTCGATCACATCGCCATGCGCCGCCTCCTGCCAGCCGCCGGTAACGCAGCCGCGCGAGGCCAGGAACGCCTGGATGCGCTTGAGGAAGATCGCCTGCAGCGCCGCCGCGCCCGAGCCATCGATCTCATCGGCGCCATGCCCATTGGTGAGGACGTTGAGGCGTTTTGCGTGGTCCGCCGCCAGTTCCTCGCCGCCGATCTCGCGGAGCTTCTCCAGCGCCAGCGGCGAGCCGGACCAGGCGCCGAGCGGCACCTCGTCGGCCCCCACATGGACGATCCGCGAAGGAAAGAGCGCGATCACCTCATCGAAGACTTTTTCCACCGCCTCATAGGTTTTTTCATGCGCCGGGTTGAGGCAGTTGTTCGGAAATCCCTGCACCGAAACATAGGTGCCGGTTTCGCCGGGGTCGCGCAGTTCGGGCAAGGCGGCGAGCATGGCGTAGCAATGGCCGGGAACATCGATCTCCGGCACCACCGTGATGCCGAGGCCCTCGGCGAGCCTGACGATGTCGCGGATGGCGGCCTTGCTGTAATAGCCGCCCTGCCGCTCCATGCCGGAGCCAAGCAGCGAGGGCAGTTGCAGCCCGTGCCCGCGCCAAGCGCCGATCGCGGTCAGTTGAGGAAAGGCCTCGATCTCGATCCGCCACGCCTCGTCGTCGGCGAGGTGCCAGTGGAAGCGATTGAGCTTGTTCCACGCCATCAGGCGGAGGAAGCGGCCGACCTCGCCGGTCGAATAGAATTGCCGCGCCACGTCGAGCATGGCGCCGCGCCAGCCATGAGTGGGCGCATCTTCGATCTCGCCCTCGGTGGGGAAAATGAAGGTCTCAGGATTTTGCCGTGCGCCGCGAAGAATCTGGCCGAGCGTAATGAGGCCATAAAGAAAGCCGGTGCGCGTCGCGGCCTCGATCGAGACCGCCGTGCCGGCAAAGCCAATTCGGTAGGCCTCGGGCCGCATTTCGCCGGCCAGCTCCAGCCGCACCGCTGCCCCACCCTCAGTTACCGGGCGAAAAATGCCCTCGGCCGGAAACAGCGCCGCGGTCAGCTCGGCAAAGGCAGCGATCGCCTCCTTCGCCGCCGGGCTCTCGCCCTCTGGCGCAAGGCCCGCCGGGGCGCCGCGACCGCCGCTCACGGCAATTTTCGCCGGCCAGGGAATGACCGCGATGTCGACGGGGGCCGCAACCGGCACGGGATAACGCTGCGTGCCCGCCTTCGGAGGCGTATCCTCGCCACCCGCAACGGTCGGGCTCACCGCAACCGGCAGGGCGCTGCCATCCGCAAGCGCCAGATAAGCGGCTCGCGCGCCGTCATTCCA
The DNA here is from genome assembly GCA_035493835.1 of Devosiaceae bacterium. Lineage (GTDB taxonomy): Bacteria > Pseudomonadota > Alphaproteobacteria > Rhizobiales > Devosiaceae > DASZTU01. The sequence continues at coordinate 17,934 of DATJHO010000142.1, read as the reverse complement.
ATGCCGCAGCGCGACCGGCCCCCGCACCGCAACCGTCCAGCTTTCCCCCGGCGCCAGCACAAACCCTTCGGGCGGAGCCAGTTCGGCATGGTTGGAGAGCCGCGCCACCAATGTCCCACCCTCGATGCTGGCGGCAGGATCGATCCGCGCCGGCCCGCTGATGCAGAGCCGAAAGCCGGAAATCGCCGCGCTCCCATCATTGGTGAGGGTTAATTCATAGAGAGACGCGGCACCTTCCTGCACCGGCGTCCAGCGCGTTTCCAGGCGAACTTGGCTCATCCGTAAATCTCCTCTCCGTGACCCGTGGCGGCCACCTCCATAGCCGCTCGACCATGGGCGATCTTGCCAAACATCTCGGCGAGCCTTTCGGAGCAGCAGATCGGCGGCCGGAATTTTAGATTACGTGCGGCTTTGCCCGTCAAGGGGGCCGAACCAGCCGCCCCCGCTTGCTTTTCCCAAGAATCCCGCCGACCCTGCCGGCTCAAGAGGAGAACCGCCCATGCCGCAATCCTTCGACGCCATCGTCATTGGCGCCGGTCAATCCGGCCCGTTCCTCGCCGCCCGGCTCGCCGGTGCCGGCCGCAAGACCCTGCTCGTCGAGCGCGCGCATCTGGGCGGCACCTGCGTCAACAATGGCTGCACGCCGACCAAATCGCTGGTCGCGAGCGCCCGCGTGGCGCACCTCGCCCGCCGGGCCGCCGATTTCGGCATCGGCGCGGGACCGGTCACGGTCGACATGAAAAAGGTCAAGGCGCGCAAGGACGCGATCGTCAACGAGTCGGTGACCGGGCTCCAATCCCTGGTCGATGATACGGAAAACCTGACGCTGCTTTGGGGCACGGCCAAATTCACCGGCCCACACGAGATCGAGGTTTCGGGCGAGCGCTATTCGGCACCCCAGGTCTTTCTCAACACCGGCGCGCGGCCCGTCGTGCCGGAATGGGCGCAGGAAGTCGCTGCCCTCACCAACGAATCGATGATGGATCTCGATGTTCTTCCCGAGCACCTCATCATCATTGGCGGCAGCTATGTCGGCCTTGAATTCGCGCAGATCTATCGCCGCTTCGGCGCCCGGGTAACCGTGCTCGAACAGGGCCCTCGCCTGGTCGCGCGCGAAGACGCCGACGTTTCCGACGCTATCGCCGATATCTTGGCCAAGGAGGAGATCGCGCTCCACTTCAGCGCCGGCGATTTTTCCGCCCGCAACATCGCTGGTGGCATCGAGTTGTCGGCATCGGTTGGCGGCACGCCGCTGACGCTGACGGGCAGCCATCTGCTGATCGCCACCGGCCGCAAGCCCAACGTCGAAGCCCTCGATATCGAAAAGGCCGGCCTCGCGCTCGATGCGCGCGGCTACATCAAGACCGACGAGCAGCTCCGCACCAACGTCGAAGGCATCTGGGCGATGGGCGACGTCAATGGCCGCGGCGCCTTCACCCACACTTCCTACAATGATTTCGAGATCGTTGCGGCCAACCTTCTCGACAACGATCCGCGCCGCATCACCGACCGCCCGATTGCCTACGCGCTGTACATCGATCCGCCGCTCGGCCGCGTCGGCCAGACCGAGGCCCAGGTCCGCGCCTCCGGCCGCCGCGCCCTCATCGCCACCCGCCCGATGACCCGCGTCGGCCGCGCCCACGAGCGTAGCGAAACCGAGGGGTTCATGAAGGTCTTGGTCGATGCCGAAACCAAGCGCGTGCTCGGCGCGTCGCTCCTCGGCATCGAGGGCGACGAGGTGATCCACCTCTTCATCGACAACATCGCGGCCGGGCTGCCCTACACCGCGATTTCGCGCACCATGCACATCCACCCCACCGTCAGCGAGCTGATCCCCAGCCTGCTCCAGGATCTGAAGCCCCTGGAGTAGCGCCTGGGGCTTTCACAAAGCGCAGGGACAATGAGCAGCGCGGCCTTTCGGCTCTATCCTCTCCCTCCCCTTGCGGGGAAGGGTCAGGGGTGGGGGTCTTTCCTCGGAGCAATGCTTGCGGCCCCCCCACCCTGCTGCCCCCCCTCTCCACGAAGGGGAAGGGAGATTTGTGGCACGACGGTGCCGCGAACTTCCCTCTCCCCTCGCAGGAGGGGGTCCACGCGGGAGCGCCAAGGGCGAGGCAGTCCTCAATTAGAGCGTGATCCGGGTGAGTTGGCGCAGGTCGCGACGGCTCGGGCCCGGTGCTGCAAGTGCGGCCCAGCAGTAGGTCGCCCCCCTCGCCACATCGTCATCCCCGGGCTTGACCCGGCCAAGACGAGCAAGCGTGGAGAATGCTTCAATGCACCCTGGCTCCGGCGTTTCGCTCGAGCCATCTATTGAGCCCTCATTGTGAACCCATCGAACCACGAGGGCCGTCAGCACACCGTCTCGAACCGCTCCACCACCGTCCGCACCACTTCGTCGGCCGACCGCTTCCACCAATTGTCGCGCGAAAAGATCTCCACTTCCTGCGGCCCGAAATAGCCGGCCGCCTCGATCATGGCGCGGATGCCCCGGAGGTCGATGACGCCGTCGCCCATCATGCCGCGGTCGAGCAGCAGGTCGCGGGTCGGCACCAGCCAGTCGCAGATGTGATGCGCAAGAATCCGCCCCTCCCGCCCCGCCCGGGCAATCGCTGCGGCAAGGTTGGGATCCCACCAGACGTGATAGACGTCGATGGCAACGCCCACCCCCTCCCCCAGCGCGGTGCAAAGGTCGAGCGCCTGGTCGAGGGTGTTCACGCAAGCGCGGTCGGCCGCGTACATCGGGTGCAGCGGCTCGATGGCGAGTCGCACGCCGTTTTTCCGCGCATACGGGAGTACCGCCGCAAGGCCGTCGGCGACCATTTTCCGCACTTCGGCGATATTTTTCGATGCGCCCGGGAGCCCGCCGACCACCAGCACCAGGCAATCCGCATGAAGCGCCGCCGCCTCGTCAATGGCGCGAAAATTATCGTCGATATTCTTGAGCCGCCCCTCGGCGGTTTCTGCCGGAAACATGCCGCCGCGGCAAAGCCCGGTAACGCGCAACCCATTCGCCTCGACGATTCCCACCGCTTCCCGGAGCCCGATCGCCTCGACCTGATCGCGCCAGGGCGAAATCGCCGTAACGCCGTGGGCAAGGCATACGTCCACCGCGCTGGCAAAATCGCAGTCGCCGCGCAGCGTCGCGAGATTCATGGAGAGAATCCGGGGGGGCATGAAACCTCGTTCTCCGATTGCTGGTGTGCTGGGCCACCCCTCACCGGGCCCCTACCGGGGCCCTCTCTCCCCAGGGGGACGAGGAATGGGCCCATCGTCCCCTCTCCCCTTGCGGGAGAGAGTCCGGCAGGGGGTGAGGGGTGGGCCACAAACACCACCCTCAAAACCCCAGCGCCGGCACCTCCACCCAGCGCCGCTCCGCCCATGATTGCAGCCCGAGCATCGCCAGTTGCACGCCCCGGGCCCCGGCCTCGAGCCCATAGGGCCACGGGCCATCCTCGGCGACATGCCGCAAGAACATTTCCCACTGCACCTTGAAACCATTGTCGAACGCCCGCGTGTCGGGCATTTCCTGCCAGGTATCGAAGTAATCGATCGATTGCGGCAGGTCCGGGTTCCACACCGGCTTGGGCGTGGCAGCGCGCGGCTGGATGAAGCATTTGTGCAACCCCGCCACCGCCGAGCCCAGCGTCCCGTCGACATGGAAAGTAACGAGATCATCGCGCCGCACGCGCGTGACCCATGACGAATTGATCTGCGCGACCACCCCGCCCTCGAGCTGGAACGTCGCATAGGCGGCATCGTCCGCATCGGCCGGATAGGGTTGCCCGTTTTCATCGACGCGCGAGGGGATATGGGTGGCGCCGAGGCAGGACACCGCCCGGACCTCCCCGAAGAGGTTGTCGAGCACGTAGCGCCAGTGGCAGAGCATATCGAGGATGATGCCCCCGCCCTCGGCCTTGCGGTAGTTCCACGAGGGCCGCTGCGGGGCGACGCCCCAATCGCCCTCGAACACCCAATAGCCGAACTCGCCGCGCACCGACAAAATCTTGCCGAAAAAGCCGGAATCGCGCAGCAGGGCGAGTTTTTGCAGGCCGGGCAGGAACAGCTTGTCCTGCACCACGCCGTGCTTGAGCCCTGAAGACCTCGCTTTTTTCGCCAGCGCTACGGCCGAGTGGAGATCGTCCGACACCGGCTTTTCGCAATAGACGTGCTTGCCCGCATCCAGCGCCTGGCCAAGGAGCGCGGCGCGCAGCTGCGTCGTGCCGGCATCGAAAAATACCGTGTCCTTGGGATCGGCCAAAGCCGAGGGCAGGTCGGTGGTCCAGCGGCTGAGCCCGTGGCGTTTGGCGATGGCCTCGAGCTTGCCCCCGTCGCGCCCCACCAGGATCGGATCGGGCATCAGCCGGTCGCCATTGACCAGAGCCACCCCGCCCTGCTCGCGAATGGCAAGGATCGAGCGGACGAGGTGCTGGTTGTAGCCCATCCGCCCGGTAACGCCGTGCAAGATCAATCCGAGGCGACGCTCAGCCATCCCGCCCTCCTCCTCCCGGCATGGTAACCGTTTGGTTACTTGAATAACTTTCGCGCGCGCGAGCGTCAAGCCGGGCCTCCCTTATCGGTGTTCCCGACACCCGCTTGACAGCACGTGGCTTGTAGCACCATGCTTTAATAGATCGTATTCGCGGCGGGGAGGCCGCGGGCCCGCAATTGGCTCCAAAAGGAGCTGGGTTGATCCATGGGAGGAGACAATAATGCGTATTCGACGCCGCCAATTTTTATTGGGCAGTGCTGCGCTGATTACCGCAGGCGCCGCCGGCTTCCGCCCTGCATCAGCCGCCGAGACCGATCTCCGGCAGATCTTCTGGGGCGGACAGGAGCGCGCCAAGCGCACCTACAAGGCCAACGACCTCTACAGCGCCGCCAATCCCAGCACCAAGCTCACCGGCGAGTTCTACGCCTGGGACGATTATTGGGCCAAGCTCGCGACCGAGACGGCCGGCGGCAACGCGCCCGATCTCATCCAGATGGATTATCGCTACATCGTCGAATATGCCAACCGGCAGGCGCTGGCGCCGCTCGACGAATTCGTCGGCAAGGAACTTGACCTCGCCGATTTCGACAAGGACCAGATCGAAGGCGGCAAGGTCAAAGGCAAGCTCTATGGCATCAGCCTTGGCGCCAATTCCGTGGCCTCGGTGCTGAACGAAGCGGCCTTCAAGGAGGCCGGCGTGCCGCTGCCGGACAACAATTTCACCTATGACGATGTCATGACCGTCGGCGAGGCCTTCAACAAGGCCAATATCCGCGGCGGGATGAAGGCCTTCCAGGATGGCTCCGGCGTCGAGCCGGCGCTTGAGAACTGGCTGCGCCAGCGCGGCAAGGGCCTCTATACCGCCGAGGGCAAGCTGGGCTTCGATGAGCAGGATCTCACCGAGTGGTTCCAGATGTGGAAGAAATTCCGCGACGCCGGCGTCATCCCCAGCCCCGAGGATCAGGCGCTCGACACCGGCGGGCCGCTCGACAAGACCATGATCGCGCTTGGCAAGTCCGCGCAGAGTTTTGTCAACTCCAACCAGCTGGTCGCGGTGCAGGCGATCATGAAGGACCCGGTCACCATCTCCGCCTTCCCGCGCATCGGCAAAGACGGCAAGGGCGGGCACTATCGCAAGCCCTCCCAGCTCTGGTCGATCGCCAGCGCCAGCAAGCACAAGCCGGACGCCGCCAAATACATCAGCTACTTCATCAACGACAAGGACGCCAACCTGGTGCTGGGCGTCGAGCGCGGCATCCCCTGCGCGGCTTCGGTCCGCGACGCGGTCGCGCCAACGCTGAAGGCGCAGGACCAGGTGGCGCTGAAGTTTGTCTCCAACCTCGGCGACCTGCTCGGGCCCATTCCGCCGCCGCCCCCGCCCAATGCCGGCGAGGTCGACATTCAGCTCCTGCCCAAAAGCCAGGAAGTCGCCTTTGGCCAGGCCACGCCGGAGGAGGCAGGTCCCGCCTTCGTGCAGCAGGCCAAAGACATCCTGTCGCGCAAGGGCTAGCCGACCATGACCGTGCGCCCGATCGGCGCCGAAACCGAAGCGCCCGCAATCGGGCACACGGTCATCCCGTCGCGCTGGGCCAAGTTCTGGGCGCGGAATGGGGCCGGCTATGCCTTCCTCACGCCGTGGCTCTTGGGCTTCTTCGGCCTGACGCTCGGGCCGGCGCTTATTTCGCTTTATCTTAGCTTCACAAACTTCAATTTGTTGCAGGCCCCGACCTGGGTCGGCGACGACAACTACGTGCGTATCTTCACGGCCGATCCGCGGTTCCTGCAGTCGCTGCGCGTCACCTTCTTCTTCGTGCTGTTCTCGGTGCCGCTAAAACTCGCCTTCGCGCTCGCGGTGGCCCTGCTGCTCAATCGCGGGCTCAGGGGATTGCCGCTTTACCGCGCGATCTTCTACCTGCCCTCGCTGCTCGGGGCGAGCGTTGCCATCGCCGTGCTCTGGCGCGAGCTGTTTGCCAGCGATGGCGTCATCAACCAATTGCTGGCGCCGCTCGGCATCGTCGGGCCGAGCTGGATTTCCAATCCGCGCTATGCGCTCTGGACCATCATCCTGCTCTCGGTCTGGCAATTCGGCTCCCCGATGATCATCTTCCTCGCCGGCCTCCGCCAGATCCCGCAGGACGTCTACGAAGCCGCCGCGATTGATGGCGCCTCGAAATCCCGCCAGTTCTGGAGCATCACCCTGCCGCTGCTGACGCCGGTGGTGTTCTTCAACGCCATCATCCAGGGCATCGAGGCGTTCAAGTCATTCACCCCCGCCTTCATCATTTCGGGCGGCACCGGCAATCCGATCAACTCGACCCTGTTCTATACGCTCTACCTGTACCAAGAAGCATTCGCTTACTTCCGCATGGGCAATGCCGCGGCGCTGGCCTGGATCCTGCTCATCATCATCGCGCTCTTCACCGGCATCTCGTTCCTCACCTCGCGCTATTGGGTGTATTATGACGAGTGAGGCGGCCCGCGGCCCGAGCGCGGTTGGGGGAAAAAAGAGCAAGCGGCTCAACGTGATACTGGCGCATGCCGCGCTGGTCATCGCTTCGATCGCCATGCTCTACCCCCTGCTCTGGATGCTCGCGGCCGCCTTCCGTCCGGAGAACGAGATCTTTTCCACCTCGTCCATCATCCCGTCCGCCATCAGCCTCGGCTCCTTCGTCCGCGGCTGGAACGGGCTGCAGGTCAGCTTCAGTACCTTCTTCATAAATTCCTTTGTGATTTCAGTGCTTTCGGTCATCGGCAATTTGGCGGCCTGCTCGGTGACCGCCTTCGCCTTCGCGCGGCTGAAGTTCTGGGGGAAGAATATCTGGTTCGCCCTGATGCTGGGGACGCTCATGCTGCCCTATCAGGTGACGCTGATCCCGCAATATGTGCTGTTCCACAATATCGGCTGGGTAAATACGTTCCTGCCGCTGGTCGTTCCGAAATACCTGGCGGTCGACTCGTTCTTTATCTTCCTCATGACGCAATTCTTCCGCGGCATTCCGCGCGAGCTCGACGAGGCCGCATCGATCGACGGCTGCTCGACATTCCAGATTTACTGGAAAATCATGCTGCCGCTCTCGACCCCTGCGCTGGTAACGGCCGGAATCTTCACCTTCATCTTCACTTGGGACGATTTCTTCGGGCCGCTGATCTATCTCAACGACATGAAAAACTACACCGTGACCCTCGCCCTGCGCAGCTTCGTCGATTCCACCGCGCAATCCGACTATGGCGGGCTGTTTGCCATGTCGATCCTGTCGCTGGTCCCTATCTTCCTGTTTTTCCTCTTCTTCCAGCGCCTGCTGATCGAGGGCATCGCAACGACCGGGATGAAGCGGTGAAAGAACTTTCGTCTCCACCAGCTCCGGATTTTCCATGACCATCAAATTTGCAGCCATCGGCATCAACCACGGCCACATGCATGGGCAAGTCGAGTGCCTGCTCAGGGAAGGCGCGGAGTTCGTGGCGTTCTTTGCGGTCGAGGATGACCTCGCCAAGGCGTTCGGCGACAAATACCCGCAGGCGCGCCGCGTTGCCGATCGTCGGGAAATCCTCGAGGACGAGAGCATTCCGCTGGTCCTCACCGCCGCCATCCCGGGCGACCGGGCGGAGATCGCGGCGACCGCCATGCGCCATGGCAAGGACGTGATGAGCGACAAACCGGGCATGACCACGCTCGACGAACTGCGGACGCTACGCCACCTGCAGGCCGAAACCGGCCGCATTTTTTCCGTGCTCTACTCCGAGCATTTCGAGACCCGCTGCACGGTGAAAGCCGGCGAACTGGTCAAGGCCGGCGCCATCGGCGAGGTGGTGCACACCACCGGCCTCGGGCCGCACCGCATCGGCAATTACGGCGTCAGGCCCGCCTGGTTCTACGAGCGCTCGCGCTATGGCGGCATCCTTTGCGACATCGGCGCCCACCAGTGCGAGCAGTTTTTGTTCTTTGCCGACACGCTCGAGGCAGAGGTGATCTCCGCAACGGTTGCCAATCGCGCCCACCCCGAAGCGCCCGGCCTGCAGGACGTGGGCGACATGCATTTCCGCGCTCCCAACGCCACCGGCTATGTGCGCGTCGACTGGTTCACGCCGGGCGGGCTTCCGACCTGGGGGGATGGCCGGCTGACGATTTTGGGCACGGAGGGCTATATCGAGCTCAGGAAGTATGTGGATATCGCCGGCCGACCGGGCACGGACCACCTGTTCCTCGTTGATGGCAAAGGCATGCAGCACATCGATTGCGGCGGCGTCGACTTGCCCTATGCGCGCCAGTTGATTGCCGATATCCGCGACCGCACCGAGACCGCAATGCCCCAGGCGCGCTGCTTCAAGGCGATGGAACTGGCGCTCACCGCCCAGGCACTGGCCGAGCGCAATAGCGGCGCGACGAGATGAGCCGCGCCTTCACCGTGGGCATCGTCGGCTGCGGCATCGGCCGCTCCCATGTCCGCGAAGGCATCCTGACCCAGAAGGAGAAATTTCGGCTCCTTGCCGTTTGCGATCTCGATGCCGAGCGGCTCGCAGCGTTTGCCGCAGAGTTCGACGTACCGCGCCAGACCACCCGCTTTGACGATCTCCTTGCGATGGACGACCTCGACATCATCGACATCTGCACCCCGCCGATGGTGCACAAGGAACAGATCCTGAAAGCGCTGGCGGCCGGCAAGCACGTCATCTGTGAAAAGCCGCTGGTGGGCTCGCTCGCCGATATCGACGAAATCATTGCCGCCGAAGCGGACGCAAAGGGCCGGCTGATGCCGATCCTGCAATACCGCTATGGCGAGGGCGTCCAGCAGGCCAAGGCCATCATCGATGCCGGGATCGCGGGAAAACCCTATGTCGGCACTGCCGAAACCCTGTGGCTGCGGGGCGCCGACTATTACTCGGGGCCCTGGCGCGGCACCTGGGCGGGCGAATTGGGCGGCGTGCTGATGACGCATTCGCTCCACATCCACGACCTCTTCCTGTTTCTGATGGGCCCGGTCGAGCGGCTGTTCGGCCGGGTGGCCACGCGGGTCAACGACATCGAGGTGGAGGACTGCGTCTCCGCTTCCTGCCTGATGCAAAGCGGCGCGCTTGCCTCGCTCACGGCAACGCTCGGCAGCCACGAGCAGATCAGCCGCATCAGGCTGGCTTTCGAGAACGTCACGTTCGAGAGCGGCCACTCGCCTTACGAGCCCGGCACCAGGCCGTGGCGGATCATTCCGGCCTCGCCGGAGGTGGATGTCCGGATTCAAGCGCTGCTCAGGGGCCGCCGGCCCGTAGCGCCGCGCTTCGAAGGTCAGTTTGCGGCGCTTTATCAGGCTCTTGCAGCCGGCGGGCCCCTGCCGGTGACCACCGCAGATGCGCGGCGGGCGCTGGAACTGGTCACCGCGTTTTATCACTCGGCGGAGACCCGGACTGACGTGACACTGCCGATCGGACGGGAAAACCCGAAGTACGGAGGTTGGGTGCCGGAAGGGGCTTGATGTACCGGGATGCCCCTCCATCGCCGCCGTCATTCCGGCGAACGCCGGAATCCATCGCCGATCGGCTGGGCGTTCGGCGACAGTAAGGAAGATGGGCTCCGACTTTCGTCGGAATTGCGCCGAGGGTGACGGTCGGCTCGGGCCAATTTTCGACCGCGGGCGTATCCAATCGAAACGCCCCGCCGCGCCGCCTCATGGTTCGACCGGGCTCACCGCGGGGCCTCTTCCCGACGTCGCCCCCGAGACCTCACCCTGAGCCTGTCGAAGCGCGAGATCGGCGCGCTTAGTGCAAAATCTGGCTCAGGAACAGCTTTGTCCGCTCGTGCCGGGGGTGGAGGAAGAATTCCTCCGGCTCGTTCTGCTCGATGATCTGGCCGGCATCCATGAAGATCACGCGGTTGGCGACCTGGCGGGCAAAGCCCATTTCGTGGGTGACGCAGAGCATGGTCATGCCGCTTTCGGCAAGGTTGACCATAACGTCGAGCACCTCCTTGATCATTTCGGGATCAAGCGCCGAGGTCGGCTCATCGAACAGCATGATGCGCGGGTTCATGCACAGCGAGCGCGCGATGGCCACGCGTTGCTGCTGGCCGCCCGAAAGCTGGCCGGGATATTTTTTTGCCTGCTCGGGGATTTTTACCCGCTCGAGGTAGTGCATGGCCGCCTCTTCCGCCTGCTTCTTGGGCATCTTGCGCACCCAGATCGGGGCCAGCGTCAGGTTTTCGAGGATGGTCAGGTGCGGGAAAAGGTTGAAGTGCTGGAACACCATGCCGACTTCGCGCCGCACCTCGTCGATGCGCTTGAGATCGTCGGTCAATTCGATGCCATCGACGACGATCTTGCCCTTCTGGTGCTCCTCCAGCCGGTTGATGCAGCGGATCAGCGTCGACTTGCCGGAGCCCGACGGTCCCGCGATGACGATGCGCTCGCCCTTGTTCACCCTGAGGTTGATGTCGCGGAGCACGTGGAAATCGCCGAACCACTTGTTCACGTCGATCATGTCGAGGGCGACCTCGTCGGAAATCCGCATCTTGGAGCGGTCGACCGGCGCGTCGGGGCGCAGGGTATTTTCAGCCGTTATCGTCATCTCGAGCGATCCTATCGCTTGTGGCCGGTGTTGAGCCGGCGCTCGGTATATTGGGAATACTGGCTCATGCCGAAACAGAAGATCCAGAACACCGCCGCCGCGAACGCGAGGCCTGTCCCCGGCGTCGTCGAGGTGGCCCAGACGGGATCCGCAAGGCTGTTCCGGATCGTGCTCAGCAGCTCGAAAATGCTGATGATGTAGACAAGGCTGGTATCCTTGAAGAGGCCGATGAAGGTGTTGACGATCCCGGGGATGACGATCCTGATGGCCTGCGGCAGGATGATCAATCGGGTCATCTGCCAGTAGTTGAGGCCCATCGCCTTGGCGCCCTCGTACTGCCCCTTTGGCACCGCCTGGAGACCGCCCCGGATCACTTCGGCCATATAGGCCGAGGCGAACAGGGAGACGCCGATCAGGGCGCGGAGGAGCTTGTCGAAATTGACCCCCTCCGGCAGGAACAACGGCAGCATCACGCTCGCCATGAACAGCACCGTGATCAGCGGCACGCCGCGGGCGACCTCGATGACGGCAACGCACACGGCGCGCACCCCGGGCATTTCGGACCGCCGGCCAAGCGCCAGCAGAATCCCGAAGGGCAGCGACAAGGCCATGCCGACATAGGACACGACCAGCGTCAGGAACAGCCCGCCCCAGACCTCGGTATCCACCTCGGGCAGCCCGGCAAAGCCGCCGACCAGCAGCAGCCCGCTCACCACCGGGAAAATGATGAAGATATAGAGCAGGTTCAACTGCTTGAACGGGGCCGACGGGATCGCCATCGGCACGATGCCGGCGACCAGCAGCAGGAAAAACAGGTTGACCCGCCAGCGCTCTGGATCGGGATACCGGCCATAGATGAACTGGCCGATATTGGCGTGAATAAAGGCCCAGCAAGCGCCCGCGGTATTGGCGGCGCAGGCCTCGCGGTTGTCGCCGACCCAGGTCGCATCGATCAGCGCCCATTTCACCAGCGGGATGATGATGAGCAGCGCAACCGTGATGCCCACGATCGAAAGGATCGTGTCGAAGACGCTGCCGAACAGATTGGCGCGTGCCCAGCCGATCAGCCCGCTGCTGCGCGTGGGCGGCGGCATTGGCTCGACCACCTTTTGCCGGACGAAGAACAGATCGGTCTCAGCCTGGATGTCGGACATGGCGAGCCCCTAGCGCTCCGTGAGCGCAATGCGCCGGTTGAAAATGTTCATCCCCACGGAGGTGAGAATGCTGAGCCCGAGATAGAACGTCATCCATATAGCCACCACCTCGATGGCCTGCCCGGTCGGGTTGAGTACGCTCTGGCCCACGGCCACCAGGTCCGCGTAGCCGACGGCCACGGCGAGGGATGAGTTCTTGATGATGTTGAGATATTCACTGGTCAGCGGCGGCACGATGACCCGCAACGCCTGCGGCAGGATCACCAGCCTGAGCGTTGTCCCATGTCGAAGGCCGAGGGCCCGCGCGGCCTCCGTCTGGCCATGACTGACGGCGAGAATGCCGGCCCTGACGATCTCGGCGATGAACGAGGCCGTATAGAGGGCCAGCGCGAGTAGCAGCGAGGTGAATTCGGGCGAGAGGGTAAGGCCGCCATTGACGTTGAAGCGCGTCTTCACCGGCACCTCGAAGCTGAGCGGCGCGCCGGTCGCGACGAACGCGATCAGCGTCAGCGCCACCACTATGGCAAGGCCGGCCCAGAAGCTGTGGAACGGCGTGCCGGTGCGCATCTGCCGCGCGCTGGCCCAGCGCTTGACGAAGTAGGCGACGACGAGACTGATGGCGAACGCACCCACCGTCCAGACGAACGGGGCGCCGAATATCGGCTTCGGCATGTAAAAGCCGCGGTTGGACAGCGAAATGGCTGAGCCGAGGGTGATGGCATCTCGCGGGCTGGGCAGCGCCGCGATGACGGCGAGATACCAGAACAGGATCACCAGCAGCGGCGGGATGTTGCGCAACGTTTCGACGTAGACCGTCGACAGCGCGCGGATCAGCCAATTGGACGAAAGCCGCGCGATGCCCACCAGCACGCCCACGATCGTGGCAATGATGATGGCAAGCACGGAAACGATGATGGTGTCGACCAGCCCGGCGAGTATCGCCCGGCCATAACTATCCTCCGCGGTCAGCGGGAGGAAGGTGACGATGTCGAAACTGGAGCGCTGGTTGAGGAAGCCGAAGCCCGAGGCAATATGGCGATCGGCAAGGTTGACGGCTGTGTTGTGGACCAGCCAGGCGATCAGACCCAGGATCGCCACCACGAGCGCCGCCTGGATGACGAATTGGCGCACCGCCGGTTTATAGAGCCAATTCACGCCGGGGCTGCTCGTCCGCCCGGCATCAGCCACGCTCATGCTTTACCTCCGATCCAGGACCTGTCGTCAACAAAAGGTGGGGCCGGGCCACGAACCCGGCCCCCAAGCTTCACATGACCGGGATGCCGTATTGCAGGCCACCCTTGGTCCATTGGGCATTGAGGCCGCGCGAGATTTTCAGCGGCGAACCCATGCCGACGTTCCGCTCGAAGACCTCGCCGTAGTTTCCAATACCCTTGATGATGTTGTAGGCCCATTTCGGGCTGAGCCCCATGGACTTGCCGAAATCGTTATTACCCACGCCCAACAGGCGCTGCACCATTGGCTCGGTGGACTCCTGCATGCTGTCCACATTGGCCTGGGTCACGCCCAGATATTCGGCATCGAGCAGCGCCATGCCCGACCACTTGACGACGTTGAACCAGACCGGGTCGTTGGCGCGCACCACCGGCCCGAGGGGCTCCTGGGAGATGATCTCGGGCAAGACGATGTGATCGTCCGGGTTCTTCAGCTGCAGACGGGTGGCGTAGAGTGCCGACGAGTCGGTCGTGAAGGCATCACAGCGGCCGGAGTCGTAGGCGGCAATGACGTCCGGCAGCTTGTCGATGACGACCGGATTGTACTTGATGTTATTCTGCTTGAAGTAGTCGGCAAGGCCGGTGACGGTATCCGTGCCACCCTGCACGCAGATCGAGGCGCCATCGAGATCCTTGACGTGCGCCACGTTCTCACTCTTGCGAACGAGGAAACCCTCGCCGTCGTAGAAATTGACCCCGGTGAAGGCGAAGCCGAGCGACACGTCGCGCGATTCCGTCCAGGTGGTGTTGCGGACCAGCAGGTCGATTTCACCCGACTGCAAGGCGGTGAAACGCTCCGTCGCATCGAGCGGCGTATACTTCACCTTGTCCGGATCACCAAAAATGGCCGCGGACACGGCCCGGCAATAGTCGACGTCAAAGCCGGTGTACTTGCCGGTGCTGTCGGGATTGCCGAAGCCGGGCAGGCCCGTGTTGACGCCGCACTGCACGAAACCCTTGGCCTTGACGTCGTCCAGCGTCCCGGCCGACGCCGCGCTGATTGCGGTCGCGAGCGCCAGCACGGCGCCGGCGACTATGGGCAGAAACTTGATTTTCATTGCCGACGAATCCCCTTGTTCGGTTGAAATTACCGGGTCCCCCAACAGGCGACCAAAACCTCTCGCCTGTGCGATGGTCGGGAATGAAACAAATCCAAGCCCAAACACCTGCGGTTTCAGCCGCGGCATCTGGCGTCGGGCTCGTTACCTTCCCGTCATCAATCGTCAATCAAGAGGAGTTGCGAGGTGCGGTCAAGCACATTGCCCGCGCCGGACCGGCGGCGAGCCGATATTGCCCGTTTGCGCAGCAATTTGGACGTTTATTCACCACCTATTGCCTCAACTTGAGGCTTTAGAGCTCACGCACGCTGCCGGCAAGACGGCGGGCGGCCGACCGCAACCGATGCCGCACATCTTCGGGCTGCGCCTCGACCGCACTGTTCAGGCCGCGCATGGCGCCGCGCAGGCCGTGCAACTGGTCAATGAGATCGAGGATGATGTCGACCCCCTCGGTATTGACGCCGAGCGGACCGGTGAGGTCCGAAATGAGCTGGGCCCGCGCCCTGTCGATTTCCGAAAACACCTGCCCTCGTGCCGCGCCTTGCGGCTGCAGCCAGCCGCTTTCGATCCAGACCGCCAGTGTCCGCCGGTCGATCTGGACCACGGCGATGAACTCCTCCTCGGTCATCATCATACTCCCAGCGCTTTGCGTGGATTGTCATTGGGATCGCCCGGCCAGGCGGCGATGGCCTGCTCCAGCGCAGGATCCGGCCTCTCCGGCAGCACGATGAGCAGCCTTGCGTAAAGATCGCCCCGCTGCCCGTCGCGCCTGGGCACGCCACGCCCCTTCAGCCGCAACACCTTGCCGCTGCTCGATGCTTTCGGCACTGTCGCCACCACCGCCCCGGTGGGTGTCGGCACGCGCACCTTGCCGCCCAGCACCGCCTCCCTGATCGAGATCGGCAGCTCCAGCCTGATATCGTCGCCGTCGCGGGTGAAGAAGGGATGCGGCCGGACCGCGATCTCGATCAGCGCGTCGCCGGGTTCGCCCTCCCCGAACCCGGGCTCCCCCTTGCCATGCAGCCGCAACACCTGACCATCGCGGGTGCCGGGCGGGATGGTGATTTCGAGCGACTGCCCGTCGCCCAGCGTAATGCGCTTGCTGGCGCCATTGACCGCGTCAAGAAAATCCACTTCGAGCCGGTATTGCACATCATTGCCGCGCATGCGGAGATTGCCACGCCCGCCCATTCCCCTGCGGCCGCCACCGAAGAGGTCGGCGAAGATGTCGGTGTCGAAATCGGCAAAGCCGGCCCGGTTCTGGTAGGGATTTTCGGCGCCGCCTGCCTGCGTGCCGGCGTAATCGCGATAATAGCGCTGCTGCGGCCTTTCGGCCCCGCTCGCATCGATTTCGCCGCGGTCGAACCTGCCCCGCTTTTCCGGATCGCTCAGCAGGTCGTTGGCTGCGTTCAGTTCCTTGAACTTCAGCTCGGCGTCCTTGTCTCCTGGATTGAGGTCGGGATGGAGCTTTTTGGCGTGCCGTCGGAAGGCCGACCGAATCTGCTCTTCGGTCGCGTCCTTCTTTACGCCCAGGACTTCATAAGGGTCGCGCGCCATCAGCCCCTCCTCGCCGCTCATTGCTCCTCGAAGCTCGCACGATTTGCGCGCCAAGAAAACGGCAGGTGCCGTGCTAGACCGAATTGGCGAGCGCACCCGCCAAGGGGCCGCCGCGAAGCCCCGCCCCCGATGGGGGCGAGGGAATTGCGGTCATGCGTCGGCGCGGGTGGGTTGCCGGGTGGCGATATCGCGGGCGCCGAGAATTGCCAGTGCCACCGAAGTCAGCGTCGGATTGCCCGCCGTCATCGTCGGAATCAGGCCATTGCCGGCGAGATAAATGTTTTCGAAGCCCCAGACCCGGCTGTTGCGATCGCACACGGATTTCCCGTCGTCGCGCTCGCCCATGCGAATCGTCCCCTGATAATGCAGCGAACTGCCATTGGGTGGAGTGCGGGGCTGGTGCCCTTCGACCGGTCGGCCGATGGCATTGGAGACTTTCAGCAGCGTCTGCCGCGCCAGTTCCATCCGCTCAAGATCGCGCCCCGACATCTTGAACCTGAGCCGCATGGCCGGCCGGCCACACCAGTCCCTCTCGGTGTCGCTGAAGGCGACACAGTTGTCGTACTGGATATCCGACGGCAGGAAGAAGGAGACGTTGACCAAGGGTTTACGTTCGCCCAGCGCTCGCTCGGCCGGCGGGAGCGAGGCCGGTTCAACCTGCGTGATCTGCACGTGGAAGGGGAATTGCTCGTCGAGGTAAGGCACCCAGGTCACGCCGCTGGTGATCCGGGATACCGCCTTGGTGTCGGAAAGCACGCCGCCGATGGCGCCGGCCACTGACGTTGTCGGATCGCCCGGCGCAACACCATCAACCTCGGCCATGATCGAGACCTGCGGATGTTCGTTGAGATAGTGCCCTAAAGCCTGGGGCCGGATTCCCGAGGCAAACAGCAATTGCGGCGTGTGCAGCGAGTCGGCGGCGACGATCACGGTTGACGCGCCGACGCGGCTCACTTCACGGGTCGTCTGTTCCCAGATTTCGACGCCGACTGCGCGATTGCCCTTAAGGATAATCCGCCGCACCACAGTTTCGGGCCGCAGTTCGAAGTTCTCGGATTCCTCCGAAATCAGGCTCCCAAGGATGGCGTCGGGCCCGCTCCGAAACACCCCGTTCGGGTTGCGTACCAGGGCCATCGGCATGGGTTGCACCAGCCTGTCGCCGGGACGCCCGGCGTTGAAAAGCTCGCCCAGCGCCGCTTCTAACCGCGGCGCAATGGGGGAATCCGGAAACTGCGTGTTGGACACCTTGAGGAAGGTACGTGCGCGCTCGAGCGCTTCGTCCATCTCAGCCCGCTCGATAAAGGGGATGCGCTCGCTCTCGGAGGGGGTCGGGCAGGCCCCGAACCAATGGACGCCCATGCCACCGACCCCAGCCGCCGCATGCGCCGCCGGGAATTCGTCGCCATCGACTGACCCGCCGCCGACCACGAACAGGCCCGGACGGCGCAGCATCGACAGATCAGGCCCGCCAGCCTGACGGATCTGCCACTCTTGGTCGGTCATTGGCAGATATGGCTTGCCTCGCAGTGGCCCCTGCGAGGCAAGCTGCGCTGCCTCGCGCAACCCAAGATCGGTGATGTTCGCGAGGTGCTGGCCGAGTCGTTCGGCAATAACCGGCCCCGCTTCCAGCATCAGGATCCTGGCCTCCGGCAGTTGGTCGGCCAGCATACGCGCATAGGTCGCGCCGGTCGGGCCGCTGCCGACAATCACCACGTCGGCATAATCGTCAAAATCGTCGGACACGCTTGTCCCCCTCCTCCAAACGACGTGTTCAGGTCGTTGCCGAACACGCAGAACTCAAATTGCCTGAAGCAACGTTGCAATGTCCCGGGTCCACGGGACGAGACGCAGCCTCCCGCCGCGCCGCTTCACTAAAGCGAAACACCCAGCCTTTG
>DATJHO010000141.1:0-18149 GCA_035493835.1 Devosiaceae bacterium | reverse complement strand
GATCAGCATCCACGGCCCGCCGGAAACTGCCGTCTCGTTCTTCCAATGGGGAATGGCGGGATCGGACAGGTCCCAGGTCATGCGCAACCTCGCCTCGCCGGCGCCGCTCGGCAATATGTCGGAGGTAATGATGAAGCTGTCACCGATGATTTCGCCGGTGAAGTCGACGCTTCTGCCGTTGCTGTCCACGGCGAAGGCTATGTAGGCCTTTCTGGCAAAGTCCCAGCCTGCCAAGTAATGGGCATTCCAACTCGCCACCTTCTCGCCCCCGTGAAACTGGTCCTGCTGGAACGCGCCGATGATCCAGAGGCCGTCGTCGCTCCATCGGAATTTGCCACTGCCGCTGGCGCTCATCTCCGGCACCCCGCCGGCGGCCTTGATCGTGCCCGTCCAGCTCGCGTCCCGATGAAAGCGTTCAAGGGCCCGGGTTTCCGGTCCGGGCCGTACGACTTGGGGCCAATTGACCGCCTGCAGTGCCGATGTCGTGGCCGATGAAGACATGCTCTCCTCCCCAATGGGTCGCGGCAAGGCGACGCCCCGGCGGGGCGAGCGCCCTGCCCCTGCCTTCAGAGGTTGACTTGGTCGGTGTGGCCGAAGCCCTTCGAGTAATCGAGAACGGAGATTACCGTCGGGACCAGGCGAAAAATCCGCACATCGTCCGGGCTTGGCATCGGCCCCGGCAGGGGGATCTGTTCGGGATATTTCGTCGGCAGCATTTTCAGCACCCTTTCGGCCTCGGCCCGATCGAGCACGGGCTGGGCATGTGCGGCCATCGACAGGCCGGTGATCGCCATCAAATCCGGGGTGTCGTGATCGATGGTCAGAGAAACCCGATCGTCCTGCGAGAGGTTCGCCGCCTTCTGGCTGTCGCGGCCGCAGAGGAAATACAGGTCGAGGCCGTCGTTCACATAACCCACGGTCGTTGCCTGCGGCCATCCATCCGGCCGCAGCGTGGCGACCGTCATGATCCGGTGCTCATCCAACAGTGTCAGGATCTGCCGCTTCTGCGCTTCGTCCATCTGTCTTCTCCATGATCGCCCGAAAGGGCCGGGCAAAATGATAGCGCCTCTCCGCCTGCCCGCTTTGACCGAGGTCAACCATCCCGTCGGTGTCTGGCCGCGCCCGGCCGGGCCTGGCTACTCGCCAGCAGGAAGAGATTGATCGACATCAAAGCGATCTCCGGCCTTCAGACCTAGAAAACAAGTGTCGAGGAGGCAGAGATGGAAATCCGCAGGATACTGGTGAACTTCGAGCTCGATAGATTTTCGCCAGCCTTGGCATCTTGCGCCTCGGCCCTGGCGCAACGGTTCAGCGCCGAGGTGATCGGCTTCTCGGCCGCAGTCCCCTCTCCGGCATTCGCTGGCGTGCACGGTGCCGTGGCCGCAGCGAGCGTTTACGCGGAGCAGCGGATCGAAATCGAGACGCAACTCGGGGCCGGGCGGGAGAAGTTCGTTCAGGCAATGCCCGCCGCGATCAAGAGCGAGTGGCGGCAGATGGTGGAAACGCCAAACCGCGGACTGGTCGAAATCGGGCGCGCTGTAGATCTCGTGCTCGCCAGCTCGCCAGATGCCTCGCCCTGGAACCCGTTGCGTTCGCTCAACGTCGGCGACGCGCTTCTTTCACTCGGACGCCCGATGCTGCTCGTCAGCCCCGGCACCCAGGAAATCAAGGCCGATCGCATCGTCATCGGCTGGAAGGACACCAAGGAGGCGCGCCGCGCCGTCGTCGATGCCCTGCCCTTTCTCAAGTCGGCCAGCGCGGTAAAACTCTGCGCAATCGAAGAAGGCGACTTCGCCCATGCCAAGCCCAGCGTCGAGGACGTTCTTCATTGGCTGCAGCGCCACGACGTCAACGCCACAAGCGACATCGTCCCGAAAGAGTACGAGGGCCTGAGCGCTACCCTCGACAAGGCGCGGCGCGATTTCGGAGCCGACCTCGTGGTGACCGGGGCTTATGGCCACAGCCGCTTGCAGGAATGGTTTCTTGGCGGCATGACCCGGGACCTGCTCGAGACCCCAATCTCCAACCGCTTCATGTCGAACTGAGGCGTGAGTGATTGCCCGTTGTCCCGACCAGCGGCTTCAGGTGTCCGGCCGGCCGGCGAAGACATAGCCCACGCCGCGCACCGACTTGATGAGCCGCGGTTCTGCCGGAGAACTCTCGATTTTCCGCCGCAACCGCGCGATCTGGGCGTCGATTGTCCGGTCGAAGGCGTCCCAGCTCCGACCGCGAGTCAATTCCATCAGCATTTCCCGGGTCATTACGCGGCCGGGATGGCGCACGAGAACGGCGAGCATGTCGAATTCGCCGGTGGTCAGTTCCACCTCTGCGCCCTCGTCGGAAGTGAGTTCCCGCCGTCCGACGTCGAGGCACCATCCCTCGAAACGATAGATATTTTCCGATTCCGCCGGTGCTGGCGCCGGGAGCTGTCTCCGGCGCAGGACGCTGCGCACTCGGGCCAACACTTCGCGAAGGTGAAAGGGCTTGGCGATGTAATCGTCAGCGCCGATTTCCAGCCCCACCACTCGATCGGTGACGTCGTCCTTGCCCGTCAGCATGATGATGGGCACGTCGGATCGGGCGCGCAGCTCCCGCGCGAGGCTATAGCCGTCCTGCCCGCCCGGCAGCACCACGTCGAGCAGGATCAGATCGACTCGATCCGAGGCCAGCCGGTCGCGCATCTCTGCGCCGCCCCCGACAGCGTTGATCTTGTAGCCCTCGTCCTCGAAATACCGGACAAGCATCTGGCGTATGCGCTGGTCATCGTCGACCACCAGGATATGCTCGCGCGATGAGGCTGCTGCGGCCATATCTGAATCACCTGAGCTTTTGCTGTTACAGAATGTAACCAAATCGCACCAACCGTGACATGCCAATAATTCGGACGTTACGCGGCCCCGGTCTACTCGCTGGTAGCAACAAATTGCCAGCAGGAGCGGCGGCGATGCACATCCAGTCGAACTTGACCCTCAGGAATGATTTGCGCGTGACCACCGGCCCTGGCGGTTCCCACCCGCTCCCGACAACGCTCCGCGACCTCTTTGGCCCCCAGGCGACCGAGTGTATCGAGCAGGGCCAGGCGTTGTTCTGGCAAAGCGACGACGCCAGCCAAGTGTTCGAAATCGTCGCGGGTGCCTTTCGCACGGTGCGGGTCCTGAGCGATGGGCGCCGCGTGATCACGGGATTTCTTTTTCCCGGCGATATAGTCGGAGCGGGTTCGCCCGATCGCTATCCGGGCACGGTGGAGGCCCTCGTGCCCTCCAAGGCGCGGCGCCTTCCCCGCCGCCGCTTCGAGGCCGAAGTCGAACATTCCCACTCCCTGCGATCGCAATTGGTGGCGCACCTTTCCAGGGAGATGTCGGCGGCGCAGGAACAGGTGGTACTGCTGGCCCGGAAAAATGCCGAGGAGCGCGTTGCGAGTTTCCTGCTGTCGCTCGTGAGGCGGATGGGGCGGAGTTCGCAGTCGCCTTGCATAGCCGTCGAACTTCCGATGACGCGCCTGGACATGGCCGACTATCTTGGCCTTACGATCGAGACGGTATCCCGGGTTTTCACCCGGCTGGCCAAGCGCGGCTATATCGCGACGGCAGCCCGGCACGAAGTTACAATATTGCGGCCCACGGCGCTGGCCCTGCTCGCGGTCGACGACCAGGAGGATGACCGTGATGATGTCGAAATCGCCTGGGCGAGCTAGGGATGGGTGAGGCCCACCATGAATGACATCGATAGCAGTGCCAGGGTGCTCGATGAGATCGTAAGGGTCTTGGACAGTGCAAACATCATCGTGCATGGCTTCGACGGTGTGATCTCGCGTTGGAGCGGCGGCTCGGAGCAGCTCTATGGTTGGACACGGGAGGAAGCGATTGGCCGGGTGGTGCATGAGCTTCTCTGCACGATTTTCCCCGTGCCGGTTGAGGAAATCCGATTCAAAATTCGCGCGCATGGAGCCTGGACGGGAGACCTCATCCATCATCACAGGGACGGCCACCTCATCCACATTGCCAGCCGCCTCATTTCCCCACGGCTCCCGAACGCCTCGAGCGAAGTAATTGTACAAACCAACAACGACATCAGCGAGCTCAAGAATGCGGAGCGGCACCTTGCGGCGCGCGAAGCCCATCTGCGCTCGATCCTCGATACCGTTCCCGAAGCCATGGTGGTTATTGACGAGCACGGCTCGATAGCTTCCTTCAGTGCGGCCGCCGAACGGCTTTTCGGCTACCGAGAGGCCGAGCTCGAGGGCGAAAATGTCAAGATCCTGATGCCCTCGCCCCACCGCGAGGCCCATGATGACTATCTCGCGAGATATCTCGCCACCGGCGAACGCCGCATCATCGGCTATGGCCGGGTCGTTACCGGACGGCGCAAGGATGGCACGACCTTTCCGATGGAACTGTCGGTGGGCGAGGCCATGGTCGAGGGCCGGCGTATCTTCACCGGGTTCATCCGCGATCTGACCAGCCGGCACGGGATGGAGGCCGAACTGCGGCAGGCGCAGAAGATGGAGGCCGTGGGCCAACTTACCGGGGGGCTCGCTCACGATTTCAACAATCTGCTGACGGTGATCACCGGCAATCTTGAGATGCTCGAGATGCGGCTGACCGAGGAGCGGCAGCGCCAACTGCTCGCGGAAGCGCAAGCGGCGGCCGAGGATGGCGCCAAGCTCACTGGCCAGCTGCTCGCATTCGGCCGGCGCCAGCCGCTCAATCCCAAGCTGACCGATATTGGCGTCGCCGTCTCCGGCTTCTCCGAGCTGCTGCGTCGTTCGCTTGGCGAGGCGGTCGATTTCCGTACCATCGTCAGCGGTGCCTCCAATTTCGCCGAAGTGGATACCTCGCAATTGCAGAGCGCCATGCTCAATCTGGTGTTGAACGCGCGCGACGCCATGCCCGGCGGCGGGCGTGTGACCATCGAGGTAACCCGCGCCCAGATCGACATCGATTATGCGCAGATGTATCCGGAGGTGAGACCGGGCGACTATGTACTCATCTCGGTCACCGATACCGGCGAAGGCATGTCGGCAGAGGTGAAGCAGCGCGCTTTCGAGCCGTTCTTCACCACGAAGCCGACCGGGCAAGGAACAGGCCTGGGGCTCAGCATGGTCTACGGCTTCGTCAAACAGTCGGGCGGCCACGTGCAGCTCTATAGCGACGTCGGGCGCGGCACGACGGTCGGCCTTTTCCTACCCGCGGCGCGGGTCGCATTGGGTGCAGCAATTGCAGCGGCCGGGAACATTCCGCCCTCCCCGCCGGGCGGCCACGAAACCATCCTCGTTGTCGAGGACGATCCACGGGTGCGGCGCGTCGCCGTGGCCCGGCTCACGGCCGCCGGCTACAAGGTAATCGAGGCGGCGACCGGGGCCGAGGCCTTGGCAAGGCTCGACGCGAACCATGACCTTGCCCTGCTGTTCACCGACATGGTTATGCCGGGCGGCATGACGGGCGACGAATTGGCCAGGCTCGTGCGGACCTTGAGGCCCGGGATCAAGGTGCTGTTCACCTCCGGATACGCCGAGCCCGTCGTCGTTGGCCGCGAGTTGGCCTCCGCCAGTTGGCTGCGCAAGCCCTATACCGCCGTCGAACTCGCCGTGCGGCTCAGGGAACTGCTCGATGCCAAGCCAACCTGACCGGCAAAAGGAGTAAGCGACCATGAAGGCCATGGTCCTCCGCGGTTTGCACACAGCGCTGGTGGAGGAGGAGCGTCCAGATCCCGCTCCGGGGCGCGGCCAGATCCGGGTGCGTGTCGAGGCCTGCGCCGTCTGCCGGACGGACCTGCACGTGGTGGATGGCGAGTTACCCAACCCGAAGCTGCCCATCATACCCGGTCACGAGATCGTCGGCATCGTCGATGAGCTCGGGGCGGGCGTTGTCTCCCCCGCCCTGGGAACGCGGGTCGGCGTGCCATGGCTGGGTCACACCTGCGGCGTCTGCCCCTACTGCCTTACGGGCCGGGAAAACCTCTGCGATGCACCACTGTTTACAGGCTTCACTCGCGATGGCGGCTTTGCGACGCAGGTGGTGGCCGATGCCGCGTTCGCCTTCCCGCTGGCGGGGTTCACGGATCCGGTGGCGACTGCGCCCTTGATGTGTGCCGGTCTCATCGGCTGGCGCTCCCTCAGGATGGCCGGGGATGGCAGGCGAATTGGCCTCTACGGCTTCGGCGCGGCGGCACACATTCTGGCGCAGGTTTGCCGCTGGCAGGGGCAAGAGGTCTATGCATTCACCCGGGCCGGCGATGCTGCGGCACAGGGCATGGCGCTGTCGCTCGGCGCTGTCTGGGCGGGCGCCTCCGAGGACCTGCCCCCCGTCCCGCTCGACGCGGCGATCATCTTCGCTCCGGTGGGCGCGCTGGTGCCGCGGGCGCTGAAGGCAGTGCGCAAGGGCGGAAGGGTGGTTTGCGGCGGCATCCACATGAGCGACATCCCGCAATTTCCTTATGACCTTTTGTGGGAGGAGCGGCAGGTCGTCTCAGTGGCCAACCTGACCCGAAATGATGCCCGAGAATTCCTGGGGGTCGCCCTTGCGGCGGGCATCAGGACGACCACCAAGACCTATCCCCTCGCGCAGGCCAACCAGGCCCTGGACGATCTCAGGGCCGGCCGCTTCCAGGGGGCGGCGGTGCTGCTGCCCTGACGGGCTCAGGCGTCCACGACGATCAGATCGCTCAGCCCGGTCACGCCCGGCACCGACCATACCGCGCTTTCGGCCAGACCCCGCTCGTGCCAGGAATTCACGGTGCCGTGCAAGGTTACGTGCGAGCCCTCGGTCTTCACCTCGATGCGGTTCGCATTGATGGCCGAAATCGGCGCCAGCATCTGCCGGATTCTGGCTCGCACCGCCTCGGCGTTCACGGGCGGCTTGATCGCTAGTTCGTCGATGAGGCTGCGGACACCGTCAAGGTCGGCGATGGCGGCTTTGGCGGCTTCCCGCTGGTAGTCGTTGTCTACATCGCCGTGCACCGTGACGATACCGTCGCACACGCTGACATGGACGCGCTCATAGGGGACGGATCGCTCCTCCGCCAGCCGCTCGTAGCAATTTTCGGCAATGACCTCGTCCGCCGTCCGGCTGCGTCCGGGCAGCTCGACCAGCACGTCGTCGATCACGGCGCGCACGCCGTCCACCCGCCCCGCGACGATCTCGGCGGCGCGTTTTTCAGCATTGCTCGAAACGTGACCCGTCAGCGTCACGATCTGGTCTCGCACGGTGACCCCGATATGGCCGCAATCAATGTCGGGATCGTAGTCCAGCGCTTCGATAACTGCCTTCTGCAGCTTGTGGTCGATGTTCATCGGAATGCCTCGCCCTGTTGTTGAGGCCCAGAGTAGCCGTTCCGGCCGGCCTCTATCTTGACCTGAAGCAAACTCGGCACGGCGATCACGGGAAGCAGGCCTCTTCGATCTCGCGCCCGCCCCTTGTCGAGGCCATCGGAGCCGGCGATCCATATCGGCCCGGCACGGAGCGTCGGCTCCCAGACGAACCTGTGCCCAAGCCCACGCCCTGCAAGTCGCTGCCCGCCAGCACAAGAATGGGCGGTGCGGCTGCGACTTCGTCCAGGCCCCCGGTTCGCTGGCCGGCTTCATGCTGCCGCCTCTGGTGGCGCTCAGGCGCGGCGGGCGATGGCAGGCCAAAGGCTCCTGAGCGGGACGGGCAGTTGATCGATCACCTTGGCCACTTCGCCCTCATCGAGCTCGGTCCATATGACGTCGAACACGCCCTCCGCGACGGTCTTGCCGTCCATGTGGAATTTCGGCGGCAGTTCCTGTTCGATGCGCGCACAAAACTCCTCAAGGGTTCTCTCGGCCGTGGGCTTGCCTGAAGGGTGCCAGCCTTCGAAATAGAGCCCCCGGATGATCATCGGCAGTTGAGCCGAGAGGTGGACGGCGCTCTCGGGGGGCAGCCTGTCCCTCAACGCATGCAGCGTGGCGCGCAGGCTGGAATAGGCGTGGCGCCGATCCTCGAAATGCAAGCGCTCGTCCACTTTTTTCAGCCAGATGTTGGCTTCCTGGATCGCGTGATCGAAGCTTTCATGTCCGCTCATGGCCAACTCCTGTGCAAGTGTGTGTGGCGCTCCCGAACCGGAAAAGCGGTGGCCACTTTTCCTAAAAACCCTTTCTAGGAGGCGACATACCCGCCATCCACCAGATGGTAGCTGCCGGTGATGAACGAGGCCCGCTCGGAGAGCAGGAAGCAGGTCAACGCCGAGACCTCCTCCGATCGCCCCAACCGCCCAATTGGGTGCAGGTCGGCGATGGATCTCAACGTTTCTGCATCAAGATTGTTCGACACCAGCGGCGTATCGATGAAGCCGGGGCCCACGGCGTTCACGCGGATGCCCTGCTTGGCATATTCCATTGCCGCCACCTTGGTCAGGCCGACGACCGCATGCTTGGCGGCGACATAGGCGGGGGAATTGGCAAAGCCCACCGTCCCCAGGATCGAGGACATGTTGACGATGGCGCCGCCCCCGGATCGCAGCATGGCGGGCAATTCGTGGCGCAGGCAATAAAAGACGCCATTGAGATTGACGTCGATGACCCGGCGCCAACCCATGAGCGGATATTCTCCGGTGGGCGCGCTGGGGCCGCCGATGCCGGCATTGTTGACCGCCAGGTGCAGCCCGCCGCAGTTCCGCTCCGCGAACGCCACAAGCGCCTCGACTGCCCCGTAATCAGCGACATCGATTTCGTAGGAAAGCGCCTCGCCGCCCGTCCGCTCGATCTCGCCCACGACTGCCTCCAGCCCTTGGGGATCGCGATCCGCAACGATCACCTTGGCCCCGCCGGCCCCAAGTTCCTTCGCGATCGCAGCCCCGATGCCGGAAGCGCCGCCGGTTACCAACGCGACCTTCCCGCCGAACAGTGCGCTCATCACAGACCTCCGTTCAATTGGACATCAACCGGTTGATGGTTGCGGCCTGCAGCAGATCCCGCGTTACCCCGCCGAAGAACCACTCGCGCATCCGGCCGTGGCCATAGGCTCCGGCCACCAGCAGATCGGCCTCGAGGTCGATGGCAAGTTGCTCGAGCGATGAGGAAGCACCGCCCGCGCTGGGATAGATATCGCCGCGCGCCTTGACGTCGTGCCGCCGCAGCCAGCCGACGACCTCATCGACCATTGCCTTTTCCGTGCGCCAATCGGCTTCATGGACGGCGGCCACCACCACGTCGCTCGAAAGCTTGAGAAGCGGCAGTGCGTCGGCGACGGCCCGTCTCGTCTCGCGTGTGTCCTTCCAGCCGACGACCGCTGTGCCCGTGCCGATCGAGGCCGTGTCAGCGGCCGGCAACAGCACCGGCCTGCCGCTCGCCAGCAACAGCGCCCCGATGTCGACATTGCGCGAGCGCGACCATTCCTGTTCTCCCAGGCGGGCGCCAACGATCACGAGGTCAGCCTGGCGGGCGGCGGCGGTGAGAACGCGATTGGGCTCGTCGAGCACCGTTGCGAAGGTGCCACGACGCGGTCGCGGCACTTCATCGCGAAACTTCATCTCCATGCCCCGGAGCTGTTCCTCGATGGCGGCTCGCTCGGAATCGTAGAGATCCGCGACAACGGCGGTGCCGTCGACCGCGAACAGTTCAACGGGCACCGCCGCGGCAGCCACACCGATCAGCTGGGCATCGAAGCGATCGGCCAGCTCGACGGCTGCCTTCAGCAACGTCGGCGAATAGAAGTCGAGATCGAGATTGACCAGGATCGTACGAATCTCCATGGCCGCCTGCCTCCTCGCTGCAACCATCGAGAAGCTAATGCCGCCCGGGAGACGGCGCTTTGATCCCGATCAATTCATACCCCGACAGGATCCAGCCCCCTCGGCGCGCGATTGGAGGCGGCGGGCTCATCATTTCAGCGGCGAGACCGTCACCCGGCCGCCAGCCTGGCGGTGGCTCCGCCACTTATCCGCTTCCACCTCCAGCCGGATCGCGGATGCGCAAAGCGCCAGCGGCACCCACTCGGCGGCAGACACCGGGCCGACCCCGAGCGTCGCGCGCAGCACCGGCAAGAACATTGCCGCCACATAAAGGCCCACCGCGGCGGCGATTGAAACAATGAGCATGTTCACCGAGCCGCCGCCCGACGGCGGCGCACCAGCCGAGCAGTTCAGGGCAAACGGCCAGCTTGCCCATATTTTCCGCTCAGGGGGAACGCTCTGCCTTTTCCTACGCTTCTGCTGATCAAAAGGGGGCCATACGCTCCTGATGCGGAGGGGTTGACGATGAGAGATTTTCTTACGGGCGGCATTGCCGTCGTGCTTTGCAGCGTCATCGCGGTGCCGGCAGAGGCCCAGACGGCGCCGGCGGAGCGATCCTCCAGCCTCAAGGATATTACCTGCCGCGACTTCCTGCGGCTCGGCCAGCCCGAGGCCGACCAAGCGCTCTATTTCGTCAACGGCTATTCGTCCGGTGCCGAGGATCAGGTTGCGGCCAATACGTCCGGGCCAGCCTCCGGAAGCGGAGACAGGTCTGGAACGGCGACCCCGGGCAGTGGTGGCTGGATCAGCCTCGACGACCTGCAGGCCATATGTCAGGCATCGCCCAGTTCGACGGTGCTGAGCATGGTGCCGCACGGAGGCACTGGTGCCATCTCCAACAATGCGGCCGGGGGGCAAGCGCAAGGTAATGGACGCCCCGCAACCTCCGGCGGGGGCAACACCGGCGCTGCGGCCATCGGCCGTTCGAACACGACAACCGGTGCGGGGGCTTCCAGCGCCCCTTCGAGGGGAGCAGTAACCACGCCGGGAACCACCGTGACGAACCCCAGTACGGGGATTACGACCGGGGTCCCCGGCTCAACCACCATGAGCAGCCCGATCACCGGGGCGACGCCGACCTCGCCGGCTGCTCCAAGCGCCCCGATCGCCGGCCAGGGTCCGGGCGGCACGTCCGCCCCGGCCGGCGGAGCTAGTTCCGCCCCGGCCGGCGGAGCTAGTTCCGGCGCGGCCGGCGGGACGTGATGCGGAGAGGCCCGAAAGATTAGGCCTACCCTGTTGCACCCGCGGGTAAAAGGTCCGGCAAGGTGGATGCGGGGACGGGCGATCTGGGCATCGCTCTTCGCAGCTGCTCCAGTTGGTCGCATTGGGCAACTGCCTGAAAGCGCGCCCGCGTTCCCTCTTTCGCTAGGCAAGCCGGACGATCGCCTCGAAGCCGGAGGTCGAATTGGCCGCCGGCGAACGCAGGGTAAGCTCGCCGCCCACCTGCCCCAGGATGGTCTCCACAATAGCGAGGCCCAGCCCGCTGCCCGAGGCGACCGTGGCGCCACGTTCGAACCGGTGCCGCAGCCTTTCGAGCACGTCGGCCGCGATCACTGCAGAAGCGTTGCGCACGACAATCGTGCGGTCGCCGGCAAGCACGACCTCGACCGGCGTGCCCGCCGGACTGTGCACGATGGCATTGTCGATGAGATTGCGCAGCACGATGCCCAAGGCGTCGACATTGACCCTCGCCGTCCAGTTCTCGGCCTCAGGCACGACCGCCAGGTCGATATTCCGGGCGGGACGAGACCGGGCGGCGCTGTCGGCAATGACGAGCCGCACCACCGGCAGGACGGCAGCCGGTACGTCGCTCACGGCCATGCCGGAATCGGCGCGGGCAAGCTGCATCAGCTTTTCGGACAGCTCGACGAGTCGCCGGAGCGAGCTTTCGATCTTCAGGCCCTCTGCCCGCGTACGCTCGTCGGGGGCAGTTGCGATCAACCGTTGCGTCTGCGCCAAGGCGGCCGCGATCGGAGTTCTGAGCTCATGGGCACTGTTGGCCGCGAACTGGCGCTCGGCATCGAGTGCGGCCTTCACCCGCTCGATAAGATGCGACAGCGCCGTTGCGATGGGCGCGAGTTCGGCCGGCAAGCCGGTGACAGGCAAAGGTGCCAGATGGCCGCTGTCCCGGGCGGAAATTTCGGCCTGCAGCGCCAACAATGGCCTGAGGCCCCGGCGCACAGCAAACCAGATACCCGCCGCGCTCAGGGGCACCAACAACAGCAACGGCAAAAACAGCATCAGCATGCTGGCAAAGACGGCCCGCTGCCGGTGCGGTATAGGCTCGGCAACTTCGATCGCCATTCCGCTTTGCGGATCGATGGCCGTAAAGATGCGGAAGCCACCCACGTCCGCAAAGCCCGACCGGAGGTCAGCATTCAGCGGAGCGTCTGGCGCGTTATGCGATCTGAGCGCCACCACACCCGTGCGGTCGCGCAATTGATAGATCAAGGCATGATCCTCGCCGGCGGTCAGGTGCCGGATCTCACGTGCCTCTCTGCCGACGTCGTGATCCCGAATTGCATCCACCGCCAGCGGCAGTAGCCGGTCCGCGGTTTCGATCAGGGTCCGATCGAGGCCTTCGTTAAGCTCGTGCTGCAGGATGCCGCTGGTCAAGGCCACCGCGAAAAGCCAGAGCCCGATAGTGACCAGGGTCAGCAAGACCATCAGGCGACGGGTGATGCTGGGCAACGGGCGCTGGCTCATTTGGCGGCGATCCGGTAGCCGAGGCCTCGCACTGTCGCGATCAGGTCCTGCCCGAGCTTGCGTCGCAGCCGACTGACATAGACTTCAACGGCATTGCTCTCGACCTCAGCGCCAAACTGATAGAGCATGTCCTCGAGCTGGCCTTTCGAGACAATCGCCCCCGGGTGGCGCAGCAACCGCTCCAGCACCGCCCATTCCCGCGCGGTGACCTCGGCAGCGATCCCGTCCCGGGTCACCGAGCGATAGGCAACATCGATCTCCCAGTCGCCGAGGTGAACCAGCGGGTTCGGATTGCCGACATAGCGCCGACCGACGGCGGCGAGGCGAGCGGAGAGTTCGCTGAGATCGAAGGGCTTGACCAGATAGTCGTCGGCGCCGGCATTCAGCCCCTCAATACGCCAGGAGATCTGATCCATTGCGGTCAAGATGATCACCGGCGTCAGCTCTCGGCGCTTGCGCAGGTCCTTGAGGAATGAGAGCCCGGCGCCGTCGGGCAGGTTGAGGTCGAGCAGGATCAAGTCGAAATCGACACCGGCTCGGGCATCCTCGGCCTCATCGAGCCGGCGCGCCCAATCCACCGCGTGACCATCGGCGGCGACGTGATCGCGCACGGCTTCGCCCAGGCTGGCGTCATCTTCGATCAACAGAATGCGCATCCCAACCTCTTCGGCACTTGCCTCGTCCAACGAGCTTTGCCAGCCCGAAGGCCTGCTGCTCTCCATTGCCGTAATCGCCGCTTCAGGCGCCTATGTGGCTACCGAGAACCATCCGCTGCGGAGCGGCGAGTGAGACACTTCGCCACCCCTTTTCCAAACTCACGGCGCTGCCCTTAGTCTGCCGCGCGCTTGGTCCCGAAGATCATGGAACGGACAAGGTTTTCGCGGTGGCGAAGCGACTCAACGATGACGCCAACCAGATGCAGGGGCACGGCATAGAGGAACAGATTGCCGCAAAACCCATGCACGTGGTGCAACGACCTGCGATCGAGCCCAAATAGCGTCATGCCGTGATGAGTCATCACGAAGCCGGTTGTGGCCTGCTCGATGGACAGGGCGAGCAGCAGCAATACCATCATCGCGCCGAGGGGATTGTGAGTCAGGTAGCGCCGTTCGCGCCCCCTAGCGAGGGCCGAGACATAGCCCAGCAGCTTGGATGGACCAGGCACGAAGCGGGCAAAGCGTGCGTGCTCGCTACCGATAAAGCCCCAGACGACGCGCAGAACGACCAGTCCGGCGGCCCCATAGCCGACCCATTCATGCAACCCATGCACCGGGCTGGGCAGGTGGGTCAGCCAGGCCGTGGCGACAAGCACGGCAAAACTCCAGTGGAACATCCGGACCCAGATATCCCAGACCATCACCTGCTGCCCCTTCTTCGTCAGGGTTTTGATCGCCGGGGCGCGGAAAACGTCATTCATTGGAGATCCCTCGTAAAATTCAGCTGAGGGGGATTAGGCGAGTCAAAGCTGACACCAGCCTGACAGGAAAAGTGCTGAGCAGCGCCGACGAGATTTGATCGGGATGAGTTTTCCCCGCGCCCTATGACCCGTCTGCACCGCCGGTTACCGAGCCGGCAATTCTACATCGGCGCGGGGACACATGATTGATAGACCGGCGCCTGCAATTCAGACTGTCGACCAACAACCGGACTGGGCGCAAAGTGGCCGCTGGTGGACCCAACGAAAGATGATAAGTCCAGGACTGAGCGTGTTTCAGGGCCGCCCACGCAGCCGAGCTATCGCATCAACCACCCAGAGGCCTATTCGCGCGGCGCTCAGAGGATCTCGCTTGGCTTGGAGATGGTGTTGTACTGGTCGCCTGCAATGATCAGTTGCAGCGCCGCCTTATTTTAATTGTAGCTTTTCCCTGCGCAAGAGCCGTGCGGGAGACGGCGGAATTGGCGGCGTTATCGCCGCATGTATATCTTACCTTAATATTAGCTTTCGTCCGACTACCTCCAAGAGGCTAGCGTAAGCGCCGCGAAGAGTCGCACCAGCCTGCAGTCCTGCTCAGAATCCTTGTTGGATTGGTTGGCTCCTGAATCATGATTCGGGCGATCTTTGATTGACCGGCGCCCCCGACGGTACTGCTCCAAGACCTTGCCGGTCATGACGTCTCAGCGTACCATTATTCTTTAACGCCCAATCGATGCGCACGAGTCCGTGCTCGACGAAAGGGGACAACGCGAAGACCTCATCGCGATCAAGGTTGGCCGCAGCGCAACGGCGCCGGGGCAGCGATTGGAGGCGACATGCGAGGTTTGCTGGCCGGGTTGATATTGGTGGCCGCCCTTCTGCCACGCTGGGCGTACGCCGACGACGTGGTCAGGACTTGGACCCTCAGCCCTTACCAATCGGAGCTTTTGCACGAATTGCTGGAACGGACCCGGCCCGAGTACGGGGCCTATGAGGTGGTGCCGTTCACGGAGAAGGTCTCGCTGGCGCGCGCCACCGAGCTTTTGATCGACGGGCGCCTGCTCAACCTCATCACGCAAGGCATCGGCCAACCGCGCCTCGAGCAGGAGACGATCCCCGTGCCGTTCCCGATCGACAAGGGGCTGCTTGGTTACCGGATCGGCTTCATCGACAAGGGTAATCAGGAGAAGCTGTCCCATGTCGACAACCTCAACGACATGCGGCAGTTGCGCGTTGGCCAGGGGAGAGGCTGGGGCGACGTCCGCATTTACGAATACAACGGGATCCCGGTAGAGACCTCCCCAGACACCCCGTCGCTCTTCGCGATGCTGGTGCATGGCCGGTTCGATCTGTTCCCGCGCGGGGTCGATGAGATCGCCCCGGAATTCGCCGAGTCCAGCAAGGACTACCCAAGCCTGGCGATCGATAAGCACGTCCTGCTTCACTATCCCTTTTGCGACGCCTTCTATGTCAGTCCGTCCGCCTCACGCCTCGCGGCTCGCCTTTCGGCCGGCTTTGAGCTCATTGTCGCGGATGGCAGTTTCGACGCATTGTTTGCCAAGTACTATGGGAAGCTTGTGGCCGACTTGGATCTTCGTCATCGCGTAGTCGTGGACTTGGAAAATCCGGACCTGCCGTCTTGGGTGCCGCTCCACCGCAAGGAGCTGTGGTTCGATCCGGCGCATCTGCCCTAGCCTGCGGGCACAGCTAACCCCGGCCGGGCCGGCGCACAGCCCCGCTGGACTTCATTGTCGAAACGCCCATCTTCGGCGTGATCGGCAGCGGCCATGTCGGTCCAACAGGTAATCGGGGAGGCGCGTAGTTCCATCATGGTCAGTGCCGCACCGGGAGAGCGCGCCTTGCGTCAAACCTGGAGACGGTTGTCGGCGTTTGCTGGCCGCCTGGGCGAACGCCTGCGGAACCTTGCCGCGGCCCGCCACGGCGTGGGCGCGCGCCTGCTGATCGGCGTTCTGTTGTTCAGCGTGTTCGTGACCATCATCCTGACCGGGATTCAGCTTTACACCGACTATCAGCGCGACGTGGCTGCCATCCGGTCGAGACTCGACCAGATCGGCAAAAGCTACCTGGTCAGCCTGGAGGAAAGTCTCTGGATCTTGGACCAAACGCAATTGCGCCTGCAACTCGGCGGAATCGTCCAGCTGCCAGATATTCGCGCCGCTGAAGTCCGTGAGGTCGACGCCCCGATCGCAGCGCTCGTCCTCAAGGTCGGTCAGAGCCCCGAGTCGGGGCTCCTCGCGCGGGATTTTCCGCTAACCCACGTTGTGCAAGGGCAGGAAAGGGTGATCGGCAGGCTCCACGTCGAAGCCACGTTTGCCGATGCTTATGGCAGGCTGGTGGCTACGGCAGGGAAAGTTTTTGCGACGCAGGCAGCCGAAATATTTCTGGTGGCGCTCTTTATTATTTTCTTTTTCAACTATCTGGTCACGCGTCATTTGTCCGCGATCGCGGCGGAAGTCGGAAGCTACCGTATCGGTGACTCGCCGCTGCAGTTGAGCCTGAAACGCCGCAAGCTGCACGACGACGAATTGCAGCGGGTGACCGCGGCCTTCAACACCCTTTCTCAGAACCTGCATGCCGCCTATCGCGACCTGGCAGAGCGCGAAGCGCGGATCAGGCGCCTGGTCGATGCCAATATCATTGGAATCTTCATCTGGGATTTCGAAGGCCGCATCATCGAGGCCAACGACGCGTTCCTTCGCATCGTGGGATATGGTCGGGAAGAATTGACCTCGGGCCGCATCCGCTGGCCCGACTTGACGCCGCCAGACTGGAACCCGCGTGACGCCCAGCAAACGGTGCCGCCGGAGATCCGACTAACCGGGTTCGTGCCCCCCTCCGAGAAGGAGTACTTTCGCAAGGACGGTAGTCGCGTACCGGTGCTGATCGGCGCGGCAACCATTGAGGGAAACGCGGATCAAGGCGTCGCCTTCGTGGTAGATTTGACCGAGCGCAAGCGGGCCGAAGCCGAAGCGCGTGAGACCGAGCGGCGCTACCACGAGGTCGAGACGGCGCTCGCGCACGCCAATCGCGTCGCCACGCTAGGGCAGCTCACTGCCTCGATTGCTCACGAAGTGAAGCAGCCCATCGCCGCCGCTGTGCTCAACGCCCATGTGGCCCAAGCGTTGCTCAAACAGCAGCCGCCCGATCTGGCGGAACTGCGAGAGACGCTCGTGCAGATAGCCAAGGATGGCAATCGCGCCAGCGACGTCATCAACCGGATCCGGGCGCTCGTGCAGAAGGCGCCACTCCAGAGAGATCGGTTGGAGATCAACGAAATACTTCACGAGGTAATCGAGCTCACGCGCGCCGAAGCGGCCGGGAGCGGGGTCTCGGTGCGGACGGAACTCGCGTCTGGCTTGCCGCCTATTCAGGGCGATCGGGTCCAGCTGCAACAGGTGATCCTCAACCTGATCGTAAACGCCATCCAGGCGATGAGCGGCGACGGCGAGGGCCCGCGGGAGCTGGTGATCTGCGCCGGGAGAGCAGAGCCGAACGGGGTGCTCGTCACGGTGCGCGACACTGGGCCGGGCCTCCCTCCCGGGGGGATAGACAGCCTGTTTGAAGCCTTCCATACGACCAAGCCGAGCGGCTTGGGATTAGGGCTGTCGATTTGTCGTTCGATAGTCGAGGCCCATGGCGGACGATTGTGGGCGAGCGCAAACCTGCCACGTGGCGCCACGTTTCAATTTACGGTTCCTGCCCAAAACGATCTTGAGGCCTGACCGGCCCTGGGAGCGTCACCCCCGCCGAGCGGCTTCAATCTCAGCGACGTCAATCTTCTTCATGGGCATCATCGCTTCAAACGCGCGCTTTGCTTCGGAGCCGCCGGCTGCCAGTGCTTCGGTCAGCACGCGGGGCGTGATTTGCCAGGAGACGCCCCACTTGTCCTTGCACCAACCGCACGCACTTTCCTGGCCGCCATTGCCGACGATCGCGTTCCAGAATCGGTCGGTCTCTTGCTGATCGTCAGTGGCGATCTGGAACGAGAAGGCTTCGTTATGTTGGAATGCGGGCCCACCATTGAGACCGAGGCAGGGAATGCCCGCCACTGTGAAGTCGACCGTCAGGACATCGCCCTCCTTGCCCGAAGGGTAGTCGCTGGGCGCACGGTGGACGGCGTTCACCGAGCTGTTTGGAAAAGTCTCGGTGTAGAAGCGCGCTGCCGCCTCGGCGTCCTTGTCATACCATAGACAGACAGTGTTCTTGGCAATTGCCATTGCTTGTCCTTTCGCTTCTGAAGCCAATTGCAGCCGGTTTCCCA
>DATJHO010000140.1:0-31291 GCA_035493835.1 Devosiaceae bacterium | reverse complement strand
GATTATCCGCTGCTGTCGGTGATCCTCATCGTCTCCTGGGAATGGCTGCCGTTCGCGACGCTGATCCTGCTCACGGCGCTACAATCGCTCGACGAGGAGCAAAGGGAGGCGGCCGGCATGGACGGCGCCAATTTTCTCCGGATGTTCTGGTACATCACGCTCCCGCATCTGTCCCGCGCCATCACCGTGGTGATCCTGATCGAGACGATTTTCCTGCTCGCGGTGTTCGCCGAAATCCTCGTCACCACCGGCGGCGGACCCGGCTATGCATCGACCAACATCGCCTACCTGGTCTACAATGTCGCCCTTCTGCAGTTCGACGTCGGCGGCGCCTCGGCAGGCGGCGTGATCGCGGTGATCCTGGCCAACATCGTCGCGATCTTCCTGGTCCGCATCGTCGGCCGGAATCTGGATGCGTGAGGTGGACGAGATGAAGCGATTGAACGCGTTGCCCACCCCTCACCTGCCTGCCGGCACCCTCTCCCGCAAGGGGAGAGGGAAGATGTTGCACGGCAGCGCAACGCAACTCCTTCTCCCCTTGCGGGAGAAGGTCCGGCAGGGGATGAGGGGTGAGCCCCAGCCTGAATCGATTGGGGAGGCATAAAAATGGCCCGCGAAGTTACGCTGCGTCGCAAGTGGACTTTCACCGTCCTCGCCTGGATCGTGGCGCTGGTGATCTTCTTTCCGATCCTCTGGACGTTCCTGACCGCCTTCAAGACCGAGGGCGATGCGATCCTGTTTCCGCCGGCATTCTTTCCGCCGCACTGGACGCTGGAGAACTTCGTGGAGGTGGAGCAACGCTCCGACTATTTCCGCCACTTCTACAATTCGGTGGTGATCGCGCTCGGCTCGACCGTGCTCGGGCTCATCGTTGCCGTGCCCGCCGCCTGGTCGATGGCCTTCTCGCCCACCAAGCACACGCGCGACATCCTGATGTGGATGCTCTCGACCAAGATGATGCCGGCCGTCGGCGTGCTGGTGCCGATCTACCTGATCTTCAAGAACCTGAATCTCTTGGACAATCTTTTCGGGATCACGGTGATCCTGGCGCTGATCGACCTGCCGATCATCATCTGGATGCTCTACACCTACTTCAAGGAAATCCCCGTCGATATCCTTGAGGCCTCCCGCATGGACGGGGCGGTGCTCTGGAAGGAAATCATCTTCGTGCTGCTCCCCATGGCGGTGCCGGGCATTGCCTCGACCATGCTGCTCAACATCATTCTTGCCTGGAACGAGGCGTTCTGGACCCTGAACCTGACGGCTGCCAACGCCGCCCCGCTCACCGCCTTCATCGCCTCCTATTCGAGTCCCGAGGGCCTGTTCTGGGCCAAGCTTTCGGCCGCCTCGACCTTGGCCATTGCGCCCATCCTGCTGCTCGGCTGGTTCAGCCAGCGGCAATTGGTGCGCGGCCTCACCTTCGGCGCCGTGAAATAAGGGGAAGCACAATGGGCTCCATCGCGCTCGATAACGTCACCAAGGTCTTTGGCGGGCACACCGTCATTCCGCCCTTGAGCCTCGACATCAAGGACGGCCAGTTCGTGGTGTTCGTCGGTCCCTCCGGCAGCGGAAAATCGACGCTGCTGCGCCTGATTGCCGGGCTCGAGGACACCTCCTCGGGCATCATCAAGCTCGATGGGCTGGACGTGACCGACGTCATTCCCGCCAAGCGGCAATTGTCGATGGTGTTCCAGTCCTACGCGCTCTATCCGCATATGAGCGTCTACAACAACATCGCCTTCCCGCTGAAGATGGCGAACGAGGACAGGACCAGCATCGACCGCAAGGTGCGGGACGCGGCGCGGGTGCTCAACCTCACCGATTATCTCGACCGGCGGCCGCGCCAGCTCTCGGGGGGTCAGCGCCAGCGCGTCGCCATCGGCCGCGCCATCGTCCGCCAGCCCAAGGCGTTCCTGTTCGACGAGCCGCTCTCGAACCTTGACGCTGCCTTGCGCGTAAATATGCGGCTCGAGATTTCCGAACTGCACCAGCAGCTCAAGACCACGATGGTTTATGTCACCCATGACCAGGTCGAGGCAATGACGCTGGCCGACAAGATCGTGGTGCTGAACGGGGGCGTGATCGAGCAATACGGCACGCCCATGGAGCTTTATCGCACCCCGGCCAACCGGTTCGTTGCCGGTTTCATCGGCTCGCCCAAGATGAATTTCGTCGATGGTCCAGAGGCGGCCAAGCACAATGCCATCTCGATCGGCGTTCGGCCGGAGCACATGCGCATCGCCCGCGACCAGGGGAGCTGGAAGGGAACGGTGGGCGTTGCCGAGCACCTCGGCTCGGATGCCTTCCTCCATATCCATGTCGATGGCATGGACCTCGTCACGGTGCGCACCGACGGCAACGAGGATTTTGGGCCGGGCGACAACGTCTGGCTGACACCCGATCCCGAGCGCATCTACCGTTTCGACAAGGCCGGCAAGGCCATGAACCAGCCCGCGCCGTAACCAGGTTTAGCGCTCGACGAGGCCGAACGCCTTCATGGCGGCGGCAAGAGGAACATCTTCATGACCACCAAACTTTCAGCCGCCACGCTCGCCGAAATATCGAAAACCGCCGGAGTGCCGAACTACACCCCGGCCGACCTCACGGCGGGGATCGTGCATTTCGGTGTCGGCAATTTTCACCGCGCGCATCAGGCCGTTTATCTCGACGCCCTGTTCAACCGGGGCGAGGGCCGCGATTTTGCGCTGATCGGGGCCGGCGTGCGCCAGACCGACGAAGACATGCGCCAAAAGCTGAAAGCGCAGGACTGGCTGACCACGGTGGTGGAGCAGGAGGCGGATCTTTCCACCGCCCATGTCACCGGCGCCATGGTCGATTTCCTCAAGCCGGGCGACACCGCCGGCATCATCGAAAAACTGGCGGACCCCGCGATCCGCATCGTCTCGATGACTGTCACCGAGGGCGGCTATTACATCGACCCCGCGACCCAGGCTTTTAGCAAGACCCATCCCGATATCGTCGCCGATGGCCAAAACATCGCGGCGCCGAAAACCGTCTTCGGGCTGGTCCTCGCGGGGCTGAAGCGCCGCCGCGAACTGGGCATCGCGCCCTTCACGGTGATGAGTTGCGACAACATCCCGGGCAATGGCCATGTGACGCAGAACGCCATTGTCGGCCTCGCCGAGTTGGCCGATCCGGACCTTGCCCAGTGGGTTGCGGCAAATGTCGCCTTCCCCAACGGCATGGTCGACCGCATTACTCCCGCGACGTCGGACCGCGAGCGAAAACTCCTCGCCGACAATTTCGGCATCGAGGACGCCTGGCCGGTGTTCTGCGAAGCGTTCAAGCAGTGGGTTGTGGAGGACCATTTCCCCGCCGGGCGGCCGCCGCTGGAAAATGTGGGCGTGCAGTTCGTTGCCGACGTCGCCCCCTTCGAGCTGATGAAGATCCGCATTCTCAATGGCGGGCACGCGACGATCGCTTATCCGGCTGGGCTCATGGACATCCATTTCGTCCATGAGGCGATGGAGAGCGAGCTGATCCGCAGCTTCCTCCACAAGGTCGAGCACGACGAAATCATCCCGATCGTGCCGCCGGTACCCGATACCGACCTCGAGGACTATTACCAGCTGATCGAGAGCCGTTTCGCCAACCCCAAGATCGGCGACACCATCGCGCGGCTCTGCCTCGACGGCTCCAACCGGCAGCCCAAATTCATCCTGCCATCGGCACGCGACAGCCTCGCCAAGGGCGGTAGCGTCACCGGGCTCGCGCTCGTCTCCGCCCTCTGGTGCCGCTATTGCTACGGCGAATCCGACAGCGGCAAGCCCATTCCGCCCAATGACGAGAACTGGGATCGCCTGCAGGCCCAATCGAAGCGGGCCAAGGACGATCCGAAGGCGTGGCTCGAAATGGGCGACATCTTTGGCGACCTGGCGTCCAACCCGGCCTACATCGCCGCCTTCTCGGCAGCGCTGCGGAGCCTGTGGTCGGTTGGAACGAAGGCGACGCTGGAAAAGTATTTGGCGAACCAGCCGCTCTGAAGCCAACTCGCTGCCCCGGCGCTCCACGCCGGCTTTCCTCTCGCCTGCCTACGGGCCCGTCATGCCCCGGCTTGTCCGGGACATACAGGATGTGCACCGCGGTGCCTCTGGCCCTGGATTGCCCGGACAAGCCGGGCAATGACGGTGCTTGGGCCGGCGTCGAGCGGCGAATCGGCCGCCGCCGTCCCACGAGAAGCCCCTAGATCCGCGTCAGGATCAGCGCCCCCAAGCCGGCAAGTGCGCAATAGACGGCGAACGGCTTTAGCGACTGCGTTTCAAAATATTTGACCAGGAAGCGCACGGAGAAATAGGCGCTGACAGCAGCGCAGATGGCGCCCGCAAAGGCGGGGCCCACGCCCTGCCCTCCATTGGCGAAAATGTCAGGCACCTTCAGTACCGCCGCCGCCAGAATGATCGGCGTTGCCAGCAGGAAGGAGTAGCGGCCCGCATTTTCATGGTCGAGGCCACTCAGGAGGCCGCCGGCCATCGCCGCGCCGGTCCGGGAAAAGCCCGGAATAAGCGCCAGGCATTGGGCCAACCCGATGAAGACCGCCTGCCCCCAGGACAGCGCGGCGAGCCGCTCGTCGTCTGGCAGACCCTCCTCGACCTTGCGCCCCTTGAGCCGCTCCACCCCATAGAGCAGCACGCCGTTAAGGATCAGCGCGATTGCCACCACTTCGGCAGAGGCGAAAAGGCTTTGCAGCGCTTCCTGGAACAGGAGGCCGATGAAGCCGGCAGGAATGGTGCTGACCACGATCAGCCAGCCAAGCCGGGCATAGGTATCCTCGCGACGGATCTCCCGATCCCTGAGCGAGCGCAGGATGCCGATGACGATCTTGACCCAGTCACGCCAGAAGAAGCCCAGCAGCACCAGCGCCGTCGCCAAATGCGTCAGCACCAGAAAGGCGAGGAAGGCGTCGCTCGAGGCGTCGATCTGCCAATGCAGCACCGCGGGCAATAGAACCGTGTGGCCGAGGCTCGAAATCGGAAAGAGTTCTGCGAGGCCCTGGAAGAGCCCGAGCACGATGGCTTGGAAGTAGGAGATCACCGCTTTTTCCCTGTCCTGGTGGCGCGAGCAAGACTTTCGATCAGGATGGCGACGAGCCCCACGAGCAGCGCCAGCCCACCCCAGAGCGGGGGAATATCAAGGATTTTGACCGCCCCGGCGATGAGCAGGATGAGCACCGCGGCAAAGCTCGCAAGGCTGCCGTCATCGACGAAGAGGCCCAAGATTTCATCCAGCGCGGCGCGCAGTTTCGGCTTCATTTGACCACCCGCAATTGCGCCTTGCGGCTCGGCCGCAAGTAGACCACGGCGCCGATCGAGACGGCAGCGAATACCAAGAGGATGCCCAGCAGCGACAGGTCGGCCCCCGGCCAGTCGACTCCCAATCCTTCTCCGGTCCAGAATACGCCGAACGAGGTCAGCATCAGGCCGACGACGAATTTGAGCCCGTTTTCCGGCACCTTGGCCAGGGGCCGGTGAACGGCGATACCGATGATCAGCACGACGACGAAGGCCGCCGCGGCGCCGAGGCTGGCATACGCAATAAGGCCGTGCCCGAGCCCAACCGCGAGCACGATGAACACCACTTCGAGGCCCTCGAGCAGCACCGCGTTGAACGCCGCAAGCCCGGCGAGATAGCTCGCGCGCTGGCTGTGGGCGTGGCGGCGGAGGGCATCCGTTTCCTTGGCGAAGGCAATCCTTTCGTCCCGCAACGGCAGATGCCCGGCGGCGCGGAGGATCGCCTTGCGCAGCCAGCGCAGGCCGAAAAGGATCAACAGCGCGCCGATGATGAATTGCAGCAGCTCAAGCGGCACCAGGTCCAGGACCGGGGCGAGAACCAGCACCAGCACCCCGAGCGCGATCAGCCCGAGCACGGTGCCCGCCAATGCCGGCCGCCAGCCCTGAGTGAGCCCTACCGCCAGCACGATGGTAAATGCCTCCACCATCTCGACCAGCGAGGCGAGAAACGAGGGGAGCAGGGCGGAAAGAAGAGGCGTAAGTCCGGTCATGGGCACCCGCGGGAGAGAATCAGTCTTTTCACTATAGCGCGGCTTCTCCGGCGGTCGCGTGTCAAGGAGCGTTCGCGCGCACTCAACTCGCCATCGCGTTGTTGAGCAGCATGTGGACGGCGTGTTCCATCGAGCCCGCATCGGTTACTGCACCGGCATTGACGAAAAAGATTTCGTCTGCATCGGAAATGGTGTTGAGCCGATGCGCGATGATCACCTTGGTGGTCGAGGATGGCAGGTGCTCTAGAATATCATCGAGCAGCTGCTCGGTGACCGTATCGATGTTGGCCGTCGCTTCATCGAGGATCAGCAATTCCGGGTCGCGCAGCACGGCGCGAATGAAGGCGATCAGCTGCTTTTGCCCCAGGCTGACGGAATCGCCCGATGAGGTCACCTTGGTCTGCAGCCCCTCGTCGAACCGGGTGAGCAGCGCCGAAAGCTTGGCCTCCTCGATGAGGCCGATCAGCTCCGCATCGGTCATCCCGACCAACCGCGCGTTGCCGTAAACGATATTATCGCGCACGGTGCCGGTGAACAGGAACGGCTCCTGCGGGATGAAGCCGACCTTTTCGGCCCGCTCGGCCGACGTAAAGCTGCGGATGTCGCGGCCTTCGAGCCGCACTTCCCCCACCGTCGGGTCATAGAGCCTTGCCATCAGCGAGGCCGTGGTGCTCTTGCCCCCGCCCGTCGGGCCGACCAGCGCATAGGTCCTGCCCCGTTCCAGCCGCAGCGACACGTCGGTCAGCACGTCGCCGCCATCGGGGTAGGCGAAGGAGACGTGGTCAAATTCGAGGAGTGCCGTGGATTTGCGCTCCTTGGCCGGCAGCACGGCCATGTCGGACTGGAGCGCCAGCACCTCGGAGATGCGATCGAGCGCGGCCAAGGCCAGCTGCAGCGAGGCCCAGGCGGCGGCAAGCTGGCGCAGCGGGTTATAGAAATTGTTGACGTAAAGCAGGAAGCCGATCAGCAGGCCGGTGGTCAGGTCGCCGCGCGTGATCATCCAGATGCCGAAGGCCAGAACGACCAGCTGCGCGATATTGTAGGCGAGGCCATAGAGCGGAATGAAAATGTTGCTGGCGATGCCCGCACGCACCGAAGCCGCATAGTTGCGCGCATTGGCGTCGTTGAACTTGTTGCGGAAATAATCGAGCCGGTTGAAGGCGACCACCACCTTGAAATTGGCGAGGCTCTCCTGGATCTCGCCGGAGAGCCCGCCCAGGGTCTGCAGGCTCGTGAAATTGGCCCGCTTCACCCATCCGGAAATCGCCTGAGTGATGATCAGCACCGCCAGCGCCGGCAACAGCGCCGCCCCGCCGAGGCGAAAGTTGAGCACCAGCAGCATGATCCCGGACCCCAGGATCAAAAAGCTGTTCGCGACGAACTGCATAAGCGCCTGGGAAAAGAACTGGTTCAGCTTGTCGGTGTCGTTGTTGATACGCGAGATCAGGTCGCCGGAGCGGTTCTGGTTGAAGAAGGCGACCGGCAGGTCCTGCAGTTTGGTGAACAGCGTATTGCGCAGGTTGAAGAGGATGCGCCGGCCGACCCCGCCCATGGTCCGGGTCTGGATGTAGCTGGTGAACAGCGCCACGACATAGATGGCGAGCAGGATCAGCCCGTTGCGGACGACGCCCGAAAAGTCGCCATGCGTAATATAGCGATCAACCGTCTGGCCGATGACATAGGGCGAGGAGAGCGTCGCGGCCGAGGTGATCATCACTGCCCCGAAGGCGAGCAACATCTTCTTGCGCTCGGCCGCCACCAGCGGCGCGAGGCGCTTCAGTGCCTTGCCCAGCGGCTCGCGCTTCTGCTGCTCGTCCCTGGTGCTAAGCTTGTAGCTCATAGTCCTCGGTACTCTGCTGCGAGCGGTAGATCTGGACATATTCAGGCGAGGCGGCAAGGAGTTCCCTATGCGTGCCGATGCCGAGCACCAGGCCCTCCATCAGCAGCACGATCTGGTCGTAGTCCTCGACCGGTGCGATCTTCTGGGTCACCGAGACCAATGTCAGCCCCGGATAGTTTTGCCGCACATTGGCTAGGATTTTCCGCTCGGTCTTGGTGTCCACACGGGCGGTAAAATCGTCGAGCAGCAGCACGCGCGGATTCAGCGCCAGCGCGCGGGCCAGCATGATCCGCTGCTTCTGCCCGCCCGAAAGCGAGGTGCCGCGCTCGGACACGGTCGTGTCGAGGCCCTCGGGCAGGGTCTTGATGAAATCGGCGAGCTCGGCCGTTTCAATCGCAAGTTCCAGGCTCTTGTCGTCGACCGTATCGGAAAAGGCGATGTTTTCCCTGAGGCTCAGGTTGAACAGCACCGAATCCTGAAAGACGATGCCGAGCTGGCGGTAGAGCGCTTCCTTGTCATAGGCCTCGATCGGCTGGCCGTCATAGGTGACGCTGCCGGCCGTCGGGCGGATCAGCCCGGTCATGGCGTAGAGAAGCTGCGTCTTGCCGGCGGCGGTCGGGCCGATGATTGCCGTGCGACTGCCGGCGCGCGTGACGAAGGAGACGCCGTTCAGTGCGGCCTTCTGGCCATGCTTGATCGTGAGGTCCGAAACGGCGATGTCGCCGCGGATCGGCGCCTTGATGGTGCCGGTCGCCTTGACCACCGGCGCATCGAGTACCTGCGACACGCGCCCATAGCTGGCCGTGGCCTGGGCCATGATGTTGCTCATGAAGCCTATGATGATGATCGGAAAGATCAGGATCGCCAGATAGGAGTTGAAGGCGGTGAAATCGCCCAGGCTCATCTGCCC
This sequence comes from Devosiaceae bacterium, assembly GCA_035493835.1. Classification (GTDB taxonomy): domain Bacteria; phylum Pseudomonadota; class Alphaproteobacteria; order Rhizobiales; family Devosiaceae; genus DASZTU01. Next base: position 22,522 of record DATJHO010000140.1, on the reverse strand, counting down.
GCTTATGACGAAATGCCCGCCCAGCACAAGGATCGCCAGCGTCGCGAGGCTCGCGGCGAAGGTGATCACCGGGATCAGGCCCGAGAACAGGCGGATGATGCGATAGCCGAGATTACGTGCCTCGGTATTGGCGGCGACGAATTTTTCGAACTCGAAATTTTGCGAATTGAGCAGCCGGATCAGGGCGGCGCCGACGATCGACTCGTTGATCACCTTATTGAGCCAGTCGAGCGCTTCCTGCGACTTGCGAAACAGCTTTCTCACGCGGGTCAGCACCAGGAAGAAAGTCACCCCGATGATCGGGATCACCAGCAGCACGATCAGCGCCAGCTGCCAATCGGTCAGCAGCAGCAGGACGCTCGCGCCCACGATCAAGAACAGCGAGGAAATGATCGAGGCAATCGCCTGGGAAACGAAGCTCTTGATGGCGTCGATATCGGAGGTGAGGTTCGTCAGCAGCTTTGCGGGCGTCACCTCCTGGATATAGGCATAATCGTGGAGCGAGATCTTCGAGATCAGCCGGGTCCTGAGATCCCGTGCCACGCGCTCCGAGGTCAGCGTCTGCACGACCGACTGAAAATAGGTGAGCACGAAGACGCCGACAGCGACGACGAAGAGCTCGATGGCGGTCTCCGACAACGCGAAATGGTGCGCGTCATAGGCATCGATCGCGCTCGCGATAAGCTTCGGAACGTAGAGGTTGAGCCCGTTGGCAAAGACCGTCAACGCAACCAGCGCCCCGACCCACCCCCGGTAAGGGCGCAGCAGCGCCATGAGGCTCGGTTTCGGCGGGCGTTTCGGCACGAAGGGGCTATTCACGATTCTATCTAACCCCGCGCGATCGGCAGAGAAGGTTTGGGGGCATAGGTAGAGAGACGGGCGGTGGGTGGCAAGAGTTAATGCCGGAGCTGTAATTGGGGATCTCTGGCGTTCGCAGCCAAGGCCCCCCACCCGTAGGGAGAGGGGGAGCGAGCCCGTGCCACAAGAACCCTCTCCCTAGGGGAGAGGGTGGGGTGAGCAAGCCCTAGGGGCAGCTCTCGCCCAAGTGGCCCATGAGGCCTCATCCTGAGCTTGTCGAAGGAGGAGGCCGTGCGGTGGCTGCGGCCCATGGTTCGACAAGCTCACCATGAGGTCGCGTTTGTGGAGCGTCGGTGCTTACTTCCCGATATACGGCTTGTGCAGCACCAGGTCGGCTTCGCCCATCCGGTCGGACGCCGTCCAGTTCTGGTGCCAGTAGGGATAGATCAGCGGCGGCTGGCTGACGGCATCGAGCCGGGCGACCTCCTCGGCCGAAAGCTTCAGCTCGGCGGCCTTGAGGTTGTCCTGGAACTGGGCATCGGTGCGCCCGCCGACGATCACCGAGCTTACGCCCGGGCGCTGCAGCAGCCAGGCGAGCGAAACCACGGCGCCCGAGACATTGCGCTCCTTGGCCACTTCGTTGACCACGTCAACGATGTTCCACAGCTGCTCCCAATCACGGATCGGGGGTTCCTTGAAGCCGCGCACGTGCCGGCCATCCTCGGGCTTGCTGTTGCGGGTATATTTGCCGGAGAGCCAGCCGCCGGCGAGCGGGCTCCACACCAGGATGCCGAGGCCCTCCTCGATGGTGATCGGCTGCAACTCGTATTCGGCTTCGCGGGCCTGCAGCGTGTAATGGATCTGCTGGGCGACGAAGCGCTGGTAATTGTGCTTGTCGGCAACGGCGAGCGCCTTCATCAGGTGCCAGCCGGAATAGTTGGAGCAGCCGATATAGCGCACCTTGCCCTGCTTGATCAGGGTATCGAGCGCTTCCATCGTTTCCTCGAGCGGGGTTTGGCCATCCCACTCATGCACCTGGTAGAGATCGATGTAATCGGTGCGCAGCCGCTTCAGGCTCGCCTCGCATTGGGCGATGATGTGGTGGCGCGACAGCCCTTGATTGTTGGGCCCATCGCCGAACGGGAACCGCACCTTGGTGGCAAGGATCGTCCGCTCGCGGCGGCCGCCTTCGAGCGCCGCGCCAGTGATCTCTTCCGAGACGCCCTTGTTGTAGACATTGGCGGTATCGATGAGGTTGATGCCGGCATCGAGGCACATGTCGATCTGGCGTTGGGCACTCTTGAGATCGGTATCGCCCCAGAGGCCATCACCTCCGAAGGTGACGGTGCCGACGCTGACGGTCGAAACTTTAAGGCCTGAGCGGCCGAGCAGACGATATTCCATGGAAAGCTCCCTCCTGAGCTAACGCCGATTTGGCACGGCTTTTTTCACCCTTTGAGGCGGATTGGGCAAGGGGGTAACGCCAATTCGAGCGCGATGCTGACGGTTCCATCGTCTCCCTCACCCTTGCGGGGAGGGGTCAGGGGTGGGGGCTCTTGCACTGGCACTGCTTGGGGAAGTACCCCCACCCGGCTGCCGCCACCCTCCCTCAAGGGGGAGGGGAAGCTGTGGCACCTCTACCGCACGACAGTGATCCGCTCGCTTGCCCGCGTCACGCCCGTATACAGCCAGCGCTGCCGGTCCTCGCGGAAAACAAAACTCTCGTCAAAGAGATAGACATTGTCCCACTGGCTGCCCTGCGCCTTGTGGACCGTCAGGCAATAGCCGAAGGTGAATTCGTCGAATTGCCGGCGCTCGGGCCAGGAGAGCGTATCCTCCTCGCCGGAAAAGAACGCCTGGTGGGTTCTGACCTTGGCCTGTGACTTCACCCCGGGGTCATCCGCATCCAGCACCATGGCCCAGCGGTCGCCGGGGCGTTTTTTCACTTCGGCAACGGTCCAGATCTGGCCGTTCAGCAGCTTTTTGACGGGGTTATTGCGCAGGCACACGAGGCGGTCGCCGACCACCGGCTCGTGCCGCGGCAAGCCCTTCAGCTCGCGCAGGCGGTCGTTATAGTCGAGGCGGGTCTTGTTGCGGCCGACCAGCACCTGGTCGGCGTCCTGCACCTCGGCGCTGTCAACCTCGCTGCGCGAGATCACGGCGCTTTCGCCATAGCGGCCGTTCTCGAGATATTCGCCCTCGCGGATATCGACCGACATGCGAATGATCGGGTTATCGCGCGCCTGCCGGTGGATTTCGGTGAGCATCACGTCGGGTTCGGCCGAGGTGAAAAAGCCGGCCCCTTGCACGGGGGGCAGCTGGAAGGGATCGCCAAGCACCAGCACCTTGGTGCCAAACGACAAAAGATCGCGGCCGAGGTTTTCATCCACCATCGAGACTTCGTCGATGACGATGAGGTCGGCGGTTGCCGCTTCCGATTCCGGATCGAGGGCGAATTTGGGTTCGCCCTCGCTGTCGGAAACCAGCGAATAGATCAGCGAGTGAATGGTCGAGGCAGCCTTGCAGCCATGCTTGCGCATTACCAACGCGGCCTTGCCGGTGAAAGCGGCGTATTTAACCGACTTGACCCCTTGCGCAAGGTGGACGGCAAGGGTCGATTTCCCCGTGCCGGCCCAGCCGAACAGCCGAAACACCTGCTGGCCGTCCTTGTCCTTGAGCCAACTGGAAACCGATTGCAGGGCCGCATCCTGCTGGGGCGACCATTCGACCATTCAGGTGATCTTGGCTGAAACCGTGCCGATACCGGCAACGCTGCCCTCGAGCCGGTCGCCACGGACCACGGCCGCAACCCCCGCAGGAGTGCCGGTGAAGATCAGGTCGCCCGGCGCAAGCTTCACATAGCGGGAAAGCTCGGCAATCACCTCCGGCAGGCTCCAGATCATGTCGGCGACATTGCCCGACTGGCGCGTCTCGCCGTTGACCCTGAGCTCGATCGGGGCATTGGCCGGGTGTCCGACTTCCGCCACCGCCACCATTTCCCCGATCGGGGCGGAAGCATCAAAACCCTTGGCCATGTCCCAGGGACGGCCGGCCTTGCGCAGCGTCTGCTGGATGTCGCGGCGGGTGAGGTCGAGGCCGACGGCGTAGCCCCAGATATGGTTGAGCGCATCGGCGACGGTGATATCGGCGCCACCGGTGCCGATGGCGGCGACCAGCTCTATCTCGTGATGGAGATCGCTCGTCAGCGTCGGATAGGGAACGTCAGCGCCGCCGGTCACCAGCGCATCGGCCGGCTTCGAGAAGAAAAAGGGCGGCTCGCGGTCCGGGTCATGCCCCATTTCGCGCGCGTGCTCGGCGTAGTTGCGACCGACACAAAAAACGCGCCGGACCGGAAACGTACCCCCACCCGCGACAGGCACGGCAACAATAGCAGGCGGGGCGATGACGAAATCAGCGGGCATTGGGGGAGACCGAACAGTTGGATGTTCGCGTTTTGTAGCAGGTCCCTACTGCCCCGTCATGCCTGACCGATTTCGGAATCTCGCAATTTTGTGCGACCGCGGTCCCCGTCATCCCGTCTTCATGATTCGCAGCTATGGCCGACAATCTCGGCTGCGCATCCGAAGATGCCCGCCGGCCCTTCCATGGAGGCCGGGGAACGACCGACGGGCCATTGCCGCAATTCGCGGCTGGAGTAAATTCACGAGTGCCCGTCATGGTTGCACGTGATCTCGTGGATAGGCCGAAATAGGGTGGCCCCGGTTTGGGCAGGGCCAGGTGGCGCTGCCCGGGGCAGAACGTGGGATTGGTGGACGATGAACAACGCAGAACCCCTCGCCGAAGCGCCGGCAACAGGACGAATCGGGGGCGGGGCGTTCGTCGCCGTCGCCGGACCCAGCGGGGTCGGCAAGGACACCATCATCAATTACGCGCGGGAAAAGCTCGCGGGGCGGCAACAGTTCATCTTCGCCCGTCGCATCATCACCCGCACAGCCGATGCCAAAAGCGAAGACCACGATAGCCTGACGCCGGCCGAGTTCGGGGCGGCGGAAGCGGCCGGGGCGTTCAGCCTCGTGTGGCAGGCGCATGGGTTGAACTATGCGCTGCCGCGCTCGGTCGATACCGATATCGCCGGCGGCCGGGTGGTGATCGCCAACATTTCCCGGCAGCTGATCGATGAATTGCGGGCGCGCTACGTCAATTTCGTTCTGGTGGTGGTTTCGGCACACCGCGATGTGATCGCGCAACGCCTCAAGGCGCGCGGCCGCGAAACCGATGCCGAAATCGTTGCCCGCCTCAACCGCATCGCCGTCGAGGACAAGGTGCGCGACGATGCCATCCGCCTCGAAAACTCCGGCCCTGCCGAGGCCGCTGGCGAGCGCTTCCTCGCTATCCTCGAGGCCGCGGCCACCGACGGCGGCATGGAGTAGAGCGAAGGGGACTCGTTCGGGTCCCCAATTAGAGCATTATCCCGTCGAGTTGACGCATCCACCGCGCTTCCTCCCCCGGTCGAGCCCGGGGATGACGATGCGGCAAGGGGCGCGATCAACGCCGACGCAGCGATGGCAGCACCTCGCCCAAGCGCTCACGACCTTGCCTCAACTCAGCCGGGTCACACTCTAATTTCGGCGGCGCCGGCCTCCGCTGGTTGGCAGAACGGCGTTTCATGCCTAAATGCCCATGAAACCCGCCCGGAGAAATTTTCCCCATGTCAGCACATCCCGCCTTCGAGCTCTTGCGTGACGAAGCGATCGCCGAGGTCAATTCCCGGGCCCGGCTCTATCGGCACAAAAAGACCGGGGCGGAGGTGCTGACCCTCGCCAATGACGACGAAAACAAGGTTTTCGGCATCACCTTCAAGACGCCGCCCGAGGATTCAACCGGCGTCGCGCACATTCTCGAACACTCGGTTCTCTGTGGCAGCCGCAAATACCCGGTGAAGGAGCCCTTCGTGGAACTGCTGAAAGGCTCGCTCCACACCTTCCTCAACGCCATGACGTTTCCGGACAAGACCGTCTATCCGGTCGCTTCCCAGAACCTCAAGGATTTCTACAATCTCGTCGACGTCTATCTCGACGCCGTGCTGTTTCCACTGATCTCGGAAAACACTTTTAGGCAGGAGGGCTGGCACTTCGAGCTCGACTCCAGCCAGGGGCCGCTCACCTACAAGGGCGTCGTCTTCAACGAGATGAAGGGCGCCTATTCCTCGCCTGCCTCGGTGCTGGGCCGCAAAGTGCAGCAGACGCTCTATCCCGACACCACCTATGGCGTCGATTCCGGCGGCGATCCGGCCAAGATCCCCGACCTGACCTATACCTATTTCAAGAACTTCCACGATCGCTTCTATCACCCTTCCAACTCGCGCATCGTGTTTTACGGCGACGATCCGGAGGAACAGCGGCTGGAGAAGCTCGAGGAATTCCTCGGCCAGTTCGACCGCATCGAGCCGAACTCGGCAATCGGGCTGCAGCCGCGCTTTTCTGCGCCCAAGCACATCACCGGCACCTACGCGGCCGGTGAGGAGGAGGCAGAAAAACCTAACACCGCCATGGTTTCGGTCAACTGGATGCTCGATCCTACGGCCGACCAGGAGACGGCGATCATCTTGGCGCTGCTGGAATTTTCGCTGGTCGGCACCTCGGCCGCCCCGCTCCGCAAGGCGCTGACCGATTCCGGGCTCGGCGAGGGACTGACCTCGAGCGGTATCGCCGACGACTACCGGCAGCCGATGTTCAGCGTCGGCCTCAAGGGTGTCGAAGCGGGCAACGCGCCCAAGGTCGAGGCGCTGATCCTCGATACCCTGCAGAAGCTCGCCAGGGACGGCATCGACAAGGAAACCGTTGCGGCCGCTGTCAACACGCTCGAATTTCAGCTGCGTGAGAACAACACCGGCTCCTTTCCGCGCGGCATCGCCCTGATCTTTCGCGCCATGCGGACCTGGTTGCATGAGGGCGACCCGCTGGAGCCGCTCTATTTCGAAGCCGCGCTCGGCCGGATCAAGGAGCGGCTGGCCAACGGCGAAAAGCTGTTCGAGACGGTGATCGGCAAGCAGCTTCTCGATAATCCCCACCGCACCACTGTGCTGCTGACGGCCGATCCCGAGCAGGGCGAGCGCGAGGCCGCTCAGGAGCGCGCCCGGCTCGATGCGATCCGGGGCGAGATGAGCGAGACCGAGGTCGCCGATGTGATGGCGGTCGCCACTACGCTCAAATCGCTGCAGGAAGCGGTGGATCCGCCCGAGGAGCTGGCCAAGATACCGACGCTGCACCTCTCCGACCTGCCGCGCGAGAACAAGATCACGCCGAGCGAAGAATCCCGGATGGGAGAGACGCGCGTGCTCTTTCACGATCTCAAGACCTCGGGCGTGGTCTATCTCGATCTCGCCTTTGACATCCACGGGCTCGATCCGGCGCTGCTGCCCTATTTCCCGCTGTTCACCCGGGCGCTGACGCAGACCGGCACCGCCAAGGAAGATTTCGTTTCCCTCAGCCAGCGCATTGGCCGCTCGACCGGCGGGATCGGGGCAGGCCGGCATACCTCCGGTACCTTCAAGGGCAAGGAGGCGGCGGCCTATCTGCTGGTGCGCGGCAAATCGGTCCCCGACCAGACCGGCGAATTGCTGGCGATCGCCACTGACATCCTGCTGACGCCCCGCCTCGACAACAAGGAGCGCATCCGCCAGATGGTGCTCGAGGAAAAGGCCGGGTTCGAAAGCCGGCTGTCCGGGATGGGCAACAGCCTTGCCAGCATGCGGGTCAAGGCCAATTTCCACGAGGCGGACTGGCTGGCCGAGCAGCTCTCGGGCGTCACCCATCTGTTCTTCCTCCGGCAATTGGTCACCGAGATCGATGCCGATTGGCCGGCGGTGGCGGCAAAGCTCGAAGCGATCCGCGAGACAGTGGTCAACCGTGCGGGGCTGGTCGCCAACATCACGACCGACCGGGCCGAATGGGAGAAGTTCGCGCCGGAGCTAGCGGCCTTCCTTGCCGGCCTGCCGTCGCGGCCGGTGGTTTTCACGCCCTGGCCGCTGCCCGAGGGGAAGGTAGCTGAAGGGCTGACCATTCCCGCCCAGGTTAATTTCGTCGCCAAGGGCGCCAACATCCTGAACCTTGGGTACACGCCCTCGGGCGCGACCGCCGTGGCCATGACCTCCCTCAACACTGGCTATCTCTGGGACAAGGTGCGCGTGCAAGGCGGCGCCTACGGCTCCGGCACCGGCTTTACGGAAGTGACCGGCAGCTTTGTCTTCACCTCCTATCGCGACCCGAACCTGCTGCAGACCCTCGATATCTACGATCAGGCCAGTGGCTTCCTGCGGCGGGAGATCGAGGAGGCCGAGCTCACCCGCTCGATCATCGGCGTTATCGGCCGCATGGATGGCCATCAGTTGCCCGACGCCAAGGGCTATAGCGCGCTCATCCAGACGCTGATCGGGGAGAGTCACGAGCACCGCCAGCAGCGGCGCGACGAGGTGCTCGGCGCCAAGCTCGCGGATTTCAGGGCCCTGGCCGATGTTTTGGCGCAGGCCGCAAAGGTCGGCCAGGTGGCGGTGGTCGGCTCGGAAGCGGCGATCAAGGCGGCTAATGACGAGCGCAGCGGGTTCTTGAAGGTGACGCGGGTGCTTTAGCCCGGCGGGCCCAGTCTCAGGCCCAGAGTCTGCGGCCCTTCCTCTCCCTCCCCCTTGCGGGGGGGCAGGGGTGGGGGTGTTGTTGCAAGCTCCTGGTGGAAAAACCCCCACCCGGCTGCCGCCACCCTCCCCGCAAGGGGGAGGGAATCGCCGTTGCACAGCTAACGGCCAAGCCGCAAACCCTATTTCACCCCTGCCAGCGCCCGCCGCTGCTGCTGCATCTCCAGCATCACGCGATAGTCCCGGTCGTAATAGGGCTTCATCGAAGCATCCGGCCGGCGCACGGTTCCGGCCTGTTCCATCGCCGCGGCCGATGCGGCAAGGCTCGGATAAATCCCCGCCGCGGTGGCCGCCAGCATGGCGCCGCCGAGAAGGACGGCGTCGGCGGCGTTGGGTTCGACGATCACGGCGCCCGTGGCATCGGCATAGAGGCCGACCAGCAGCTCGTTGCGGGCGTGGCCACCGGCGAGCAAAAGTGTCTCCGTCGAAAACCCAAGCGTGCCGAGCGCCTCGAGGTTCTGCCGCACCCCTAGGCCGATGGCCACCGCCGTGCGCCAGTAGAGGCGGCAGAGGCTATCGAAATCGGCCTCGAGCGTCAGCCCCGAGATGACGCCGAAAGCCGAGGCGTCCGCCAACGGGGAGCGGTTGCCGTGGAAATCGGGCAGTACGTGCAAATCGGCAGCGAAGGCCGGCCCCTCCGCCAGCCGCAGCTCGGCGATGCGGTCGGCGATGGCTTGATGGCGCTCCGGGGTCGGCTCGCCGCCGGCCCGATGCCAGCGGAGCAGATGCTCGAACACGGCACCGCTCGCCGACTGGCCGGCCTCGAGCAGCCAGGTGCCCGGAAGAATTGCTTCCCGGTAGGGGCCCCAGACGCCGTGGAGGGGACGCGCCTCGGCGGCCAGCGCCACGATCGAATTTGAGGTTCCGGCAACGAGGCAGGGGTTCTGCTCCAGCTCGCCCGGGCGACCGGCCAACCCGCCAAGCGCTCCGAGCGCCCCAGCATGCGCATCGATAAGACCCGCCGCCACCCGGGTTTGCGGCAAAAGGCCGAGCTGGGCCGCAGCTGCCTCGGTGAGCGGACCGAGGTCGGTCCCCGGCGGCGTTGCCACGGCCGGCAAGCCTGCCCGTTCGATCAACTCGCCCAGCCCCACTCTTTGGAGAAAATCTACCGGCCAAGCCGGTTTCTCCCCACTGCCCCATCCCCATTTGCAGGCAAGCGCCGATTGCGAACGGGCGACCGAACCGCTGGCGCGAAAGGTCAAGAAATCCACCAGGTCGAAGGCAAAACCCATCGCGGCCCAGGTTTCGGGCAAATGGCGTTTAAGCCACATCAGCTTGGGCAATTGCATTTCCGGCGACATGACGCGGCCGAAATGGGTGAGGAGCCTGTGGCCGGTGGCGGTGCATTCATCGGCCTCGACGCGTGCGCGGTGATCGAGCCAGACGATGGTGTCCCAGCCCGGCTCCGCGCCAACGGCGACGGGCAGTGGCTCGCCCTTCCTGCCCCGCACGACGAGCGAACAGGTGGCATCAAAACCGATGGCGGCGATGTTGCTTGGCGCGGCGCCGGCCGTCGCCATCGCGTTGCGGACCGAGCCGACCACGGCACGCCAGATGTCTTCTGAATTGTGTTCGGCCTGTTGGGCCGAAATTCGCCGCATGGCGATTGGCTGCTCGGCGCGGCCGAGCAACCGGCCCGACGCCGTCAGCACGCCGGCCCGCGCGCTGCCCGTACCGACATCGACGGCGACCAGCAACTCACCCATGAAGATGATTCTCCCGCTCCTGTTCTTCTACAAGAGGCAGACGGTCGTGCCTATCGTCGAAAGTGCGGGGAAATTGCGGGTGGCAGGTTTTGCCGCTCGGGCCAAAGCTCGCGGCGATGGTAACGGCCCGGCGATTGCTTCGCCGGGCCGCCATTTTGCGCTCCGCAGGATTAGTCCCTGAAAACTCAGGCCTTGGCCGGCTTGCTCTGGAACCAGGCAAAGGCAAACAGCACCACGGCCACCACCAGCGCGACAATGGCGTGCTTGGTGTGGTGGCCCGTCCCGCCGGCAACATAGCCAGGAAAGAAGCTGGGCAGCGCGCCCTCGGGGGTTACCCAATAATAGGCGGTAAGGCCGAGGAAGATGAGGCCGAGCACGATGGCGATGACGGCGAGCGGTTTGGTCATGTTGGTTGATACCCCGGAAAAATGATGGCGGAAGATACACGCCGGGAGGTGGGCTGCCAAATCAACCGCCGCTGCCTGGTTGCGGCGGAAGCGCGCAGCTGGGGAGAACTTGCCCCAAGCCTACCGAGAAAACCCCGGGATGCGGTCGAAGAGCCAGGTCAGCGGATCGGCGACCCAGGCGCTGGTGACGTAATCGTCGTGAGCGCCGGGCGCGGCGACGATATTGACCTCGCCGGGGAGCAGCGCCTGCGGCAGGCCGGTCGAATAGCGGATGCCCCGGGCGGCGAGCTTTTGCGTCAGCCCTTCGTTGCCGTCCTCGGTGGCAGCGGAATAGGCGGAAAAGAAGAAGGCCCAGCGGTGGCTGGCGGTGATCCAGGCGAGAAAGCGATTTTCCTCGCCGACCAGCGCATCGAGCAGGATCAGCCCATGGATGCGTCGGGCGATTCCCCCCACGGTCGTGGCATAAGCGGCGGGATTGTAACCGCCGCTATAGCCCACGACGATGATGGGCAGTTCGGCAAAGGCGGAGCGGGCGGTGCGCGCTCCCCACAGGGTTGCCAGCGCGCTCGCCGCCTCGCTTATGAATTGGGCGAAAGCGCCGGGCACCCAGAACCGGCCGGCGCTCGAATCCAGCGCATCGACGGCAAATTGCGGGGCGATCAGCGCCGCGTTGAGGCTCGAGGCTTGCAACTGCTTAAGCACGCGCTGACGGCTGAGGACATCGCGCTCCAGTGTAGCGTTGTTGCCGTGGAGGAACACCACGATCGCGGCCCTGCGGTGCAGATCGAAGCCGGCCGGCAAGGCCACCAGCACGCGGTTGTCGGAATAGGTGGAGCTTTCGTAATAGACGCCGCCGCGCGGCGAAGTGTGTCCCAGCCGGCCATCGCCATCGTTGACGTCAAAAAACGCGCCGCCGTCAGGGCGGGTGCCGCGATAGGGAAAGGGCGCCGTCGCAAAGGGGAGCAGCGCGCCCTTGGCCGCAGGCAGCGGTCCGCGGGGGGCGGCCGCCAGGGCAGGGGCCGCCGAGCCGAGGAGCGACAGGGTGGCGAGGCTTCCGAAAGCGCGTCTCGAAAACCTCGTTGCGCTCATTTCAGCCCGTCGCTCTGACAATTTGCGCGGGTTTCAGCACCGAGAAGAACGCGGGAATGGCGACGAGGTAAGCAACCCCGGCGACGCCCAAAACCGCCGCGAGCCCGAAATTGGTGGCAATGATGGGCACCAGCGCCGCCCCGATCACCGAAAAGCACCCATTGATGCCCCAGGCCCAGACGAACATGTGGTCCTTCTTGAGGCGCGTCAGCCAGGTCATGGCGGTGGCCATCGGGAACCCCATCAGGAAAGCCGGCGGAGCGATCAGAGCAAAGCAGAGGATGAGTCGCAAGACGTACGGGTAGGCCCCGATCCAATCGAGCACTGGCGCGAGGAAGAGGCCGTAGCCGATGAGCAGGGCGGCCACGAGCAACAGGATGAGCGGCAGCGTCACTCGTGCCCGGTCGAAGAGTTTTTCGCTGAGGAAGGCCCCGAGCCCGGAAAAGACCAGCATGCCGGCGATCATCACCGAGGCGGAGATGGTGGGGTTGGTCAGCGCCAGGGTGAAGCGCGAGATCAGCCCCACCTCGACCATGATGTAGCCCAGCCCCAGGCCGGCGAAATAAAGGATGGTGCCGCCCTTGCCCGGCGAGCGGGAAAACACGGCCCGCCAGCCGAACAGCACCGGCAGGAGGATCAGGACCGCCGCACAGCAGGCGGCAACGCCGAGCGTCGCCCAGAGCACGAGGTAGCCCCAATCATCCTGGAACAGGTCGAGGCGGTCGAGCGTCTTCGGCAAATCGCCGAATTTTTCGTAGGCGGCGAAATAGGGCGCGTCGTTGGTCAGCGGCCTTGTGTCGAAGACATACTGATCGGCAACCTGGTCCCAGCCGCCGGTCATCAAATAGTGCCAGGCGAGCCGGCCCATGGTGGTGGCGGGCACCACGGCCGGAGCAGCATCGGTTGCGGCGGTGTTGTCGGTCGAATCGGTCGTGTCCGCGGTGGGGTCGGCGGTGCCGGCCGTAGGCGCGCCAGAGGCGTCGTCCGCCGGGGCCGTCGAATCGGGAGCACCGGCGGCCGTTGCGGCGGCAGCCGACGAGCCGTCGTCGCCGGCCTGCGCGTTGCCAAAAATCGAGTCGTGGTATTGCGCGAGGATCGTGGCGGTCTGGGTGGTGTCGAAGGGAGCGCCCGGGGCGTAGATCTCGTCCCACGACATCGACCTGGTGTAGTCCTGGAGCTTCTTCACCTCATCCGGGGTGAAGCCGCCGCGCTTGTAGAGAATGGTCGCCGTCGAGAGATAGCTCGAGGCGGCAAAGATCGAGTTCGCCGCGTTCCTGGGATCGAAGGCTTTTGCCGCATCCGCCACCGTCGCATAGAGTTTCAGGATCGACTTGGGCGGCTCTTCCTTGTTCCAGGCGGTGATCGACAGCACCCCGCCATCGGCCAGCGCGCCCATGTAGTCGAGCATCGCCTCCTTGGTATAGGCGTACTTTTCCGTGATGGCGAAGCCGCCGGGGTTCGACAAGCCTACCGAATCCGCAAGGCTCAGATCGACCACGTCGTAGCGGTTGGCGGTATGGGCCAGATAGAGCCTGCCGTCATAGTCGATGATCTTGAGTTTCGGATCGGCGAGGATGTTCCCGGTCACATCCTTGAGGCTCGGATCGCGAAAGGCCTGGAGCACGGCCGGGTTGTTTTCCGCCACCGTCACCGATTTCGAGCCGGCATGCAGCGCCGTCTGGGTGGAGATGCCGCCGCCGAACTGCACCACGAAGGTCGAGGGATTCTGCTTGATGACATACGGGTAGTACATCGGCAGGTAGCGGAAATAATTGGCGTCGGCCGCCGGCAGGGCCCGCATGATGCCGTCCGGGCCCTCGCCATCGATATACATGCCGACATAGCTCTTGGGCGGCAGGTCGGGGAGGTTGAAGGCGGCGTTATCCGACAGCCCGGGGGCAAAATGCATGTAGGAGCTGGAGTAGATCTGCAGATCGCCGAAGGGCGAGATATTGCGGTAGATGCGGGTGCTGTCGGGGAAATTGCGGGCATAGGCGACGCCCTTGTACTGCGACACGGCAATGTCGGGGATGCCAAGCAGGCCGGGCAGCAGCATATAGGCGGCAATCGAGATCGCCCCGAGCGCCAGCATCCCGACGCCGAGCGCCCAGCTTTTCCGGGCGCCAAACCACAACAGCCCGCCGAGGGCCCAGAGGATCAGCGGCACCGCGATGATTTTCTCCGGGGCGAAGAAATACATGGCGCCCAGAATCACCAGCCCGGCGATGCCGGAGCCGGTCAGGTCGGCGAAATAGACCCGGCCGAAGCCGGTGCGGCTCTTGAGGAAAACGATGCCGAGGAAGAACGCGCCGGCAAGGAACGGCAGCAGATATAGAAGAAAATTGGCGAACAGCCGCCATTTCTGCGCTGGGTCGGAGATGAGGAAGATGGCGTTGAACGGCACCGTCTGGGCGGCAAGGTTGGCCGCGACGGTCAGCGGCCCGAACAGCACCAGCGCCGTCGAGGCGGCGCCGCGCCAATGCCGCTCGAACCAGCCCTTGCCGATGAAGATGACGACGCTCGACAACGAAAAGCCGAGCAGCGCGAGCGACACCACCAGCGAGCCGAAATGCGCCCAGCTGCCCACCGCAAAGACCCGCATGATGGCAATCTGCAGCGCAATGATGGCGCCAGCGATCAGCCCCACCGAGATGTAAAAGGGCGGACTAGGGTCGGCGGCAACGCTATTCGTGGCGAGAGGCTCTTCCACTAAGGCTCCTTGGGTCGGCTTCAGAGTGCAGAAGGATCGTTCTCAAGGATAGCTGGCGAGGCTACCCCTCACCCCGGCTTGCCAGCCGGACCTCTCCCCAGAGGGGCGAGGAAAGGCGCGGCCGGTGTCTCACAAAATAGCGCTCTGACTCGGTGGATTCCTCGCCCATCCGGGGAGAGGTCGGCCGAGCGAAGCGGAGGCCGGGTGAGGGGTAACCAAGCACCCTATCCGTTATGCGTCCCGCTAATGGAATCGCCTTCGAGCTTGGTGAAGGGCACGAAGGGAACGATCTTGCCGTTGTAGATATCGGAACGGGCGACGGTGAAAGTGCCGTCGGGGTTCTGGGTCTTGATAATCTTGAGCACGTGCTGGGCGCCCGGCGGGCCGACCGGGATCACCATGATGCCGTTGGGCTGGAGCTGCTGCAGCAGGTCGGGCGGCACGTGGTCGATGCCAGCGGTGACGATGATCTTGTCGAACGGCCCATTTTCCTTCCAGCCGTAATAGCCATCGGCATTTTCGGAGGTGATCGACTTGAACTCGGCATAGCCCTTGCCGATCAGCGCGTCGTAGATGCCGCGGGTGCGGGCGGCGAGCGGCTTGATGATCTCGATGGTGAAGACCTTGCTGGTCAGGTGCGAAAGATAAGCCGACTGGTAGCCGGAGCCGGTGCCGATCTCGAGCACCTTGTCGGTCGGCTGCACATTGATGACGGTGGTCATGCGCCCCACGAGGTGCGGGCCGGAAATGGTGACGCCGTAATTGATATCGAGGAAAGCCGAGTCGTAGACACGGTCGAGATTCTGCTTCAGCACGAACTCTTCGCGCGGCGTGAACAGGAACGCCTTCTTGTTGCGGTCGTCGAGGATGTCCTTGTTGGCGACCATGTGGCGGAAGCGGTCGAAGCGGAGGCCGAGGAATTTCGGATCCTCGCCGCGATTCTTCACCATCCAGTCGATGAACTTCTGCTTGTCGTCCATCGGCGGAGCCATGGTCGGGTCGAACGGCACGGGCACGTTGGCCACGGCCAGGCTCGGGGCCATCGCCGCGGCAGCGACAGTGGCCGACAGCGCAATAAACTCACGACGCTTCATGCGATTCTCCCGAAATCCCGATCAGTTCAAGCGGACGAATATTTCTGCCCGGGCGATTGAGACGATGCCCACTGTGGCGGGTTTGTGACTTACCCGTTGCAGCGCCGCCGAAACATAAGAACTGTGCTCGATAGAACACGGCGACGGCACGGGAATCGAACATCCATTCCAGCCGTACATTGTTGCTTTTCAGCCGGGACGCAACAGATTCGATTGTCAGGCGAGGAGGACGTTCTGCCGCTGCGATACTTTGTCGCGGCAGCTGAAGTCAGGCGGCCTGGCGGGTCCGCCTGCGGTGGCTCCAGCTGGCGCTGGCGAAATAGCCGAGCCCGCCGAGCGCGGTGATCCAGAAGCTGGTCGGCCAATCGGTAACATAGGCGAGGACCAGGCTGATCCAGGCGATGAGCACCGCGAGCACCATGGCAAGGACGATCCCGGTCGCAACGCGGCGGGTGAGATGCAGCGAGATCGCCGCCGGCGCAACCATCAGCGCGAATACAAGCAGCACGCCGACGATCTGCATGGCCTCGACCGTCGAAAGGGCGACGATGACGAGAAACAGCGTCGAGACCAGCCCCAGCCGCAGGCCGCGGGCCTCCGCCAGCTCGGGCTGTAGGCTCGCAAACAATAGCGGCCGCGCAATGAGCAGCAGCCCGACGAGGCTGATGGCCCCGATGCCTGCCAGTGCGGCGATAGTGTCGCCGTCGATGCCGAGCACATTGCCGAACAGCACGTTGGTCGCCTGCCCGGCATAGGCGGTGTAAAAATGGAGGAACAGCAGCCCCAGGCCGAGCGACAGAGTCAGCACCAAGCCGATGGCGACGTCGCGATGCGCCTTGCTGCCCAAAAGGCCGATGCCGACGCCGGCAATGACGGTGAAAAAGGTGAGGCCGAGGATCGGCGATATTCCGATGAGCACCGCGCCCGTGGCGCCCGGAAAACCGACATGGGCGAGCGCGTGGCCGGCAAAGGTTTCCCCCCGCAGCACCAGGAAATAGCCGACCGCGCCGGCAACGATCCCTACGATTGTCGTGGCGATGAAGGCGTTGCGCATGAATTCGTAGTCAAGAATGCTGGCGATCATGAATGCTCGTGGGCATGGTCGTGGTGACCGTGCTCCGCCCCTTCGAGGTCGATATCGTCGGCGAGGACAAAAATCCGGCCATTGGTGCGCAGGACCGTGATTGGCGTGCGGTAGAGCTCGGAAAGGACGCGGCTGTTGATCACCTGGTCGACGCTGCCGATCGCCGCCTTGCCGCCGCCGAGATAAAGCACCTCGTCGACCGCATGCAGCAGCGGATTTATTTCATGCGAGCAGAACAGCACGGCAATGCTGAGCTCCTGGCCGATGCGGTGCACCAGTTCAACCATTGCCCGTTGCTGACCGGCATCGAGGCTGATCAGCGGCTCGTCGAGCAGCAGCAGCTTTGGCTTGCCGAGCAGCGCTTCGGCGATGAGGATGCGCTGCCGCTCGCCACCCGAGAGATCAGAGAACGGACGGCGCGCGAGGTCGGTGGCGCCGACCCGCTCCAGCGCCTCGGCCGCCATCTGCTTTTCGGCGGTGGAGGCGAAGGGCCAACCCCAGCGATGCCCCCCCGCCGCGCCCACCACCAGATCGTGGCCGGTAAGCCCGAGCGAGGGAGGAAGGCGCCGCATCTGCGGCATATAGCCGATCGCCGAATTGCCGCGGCGGGGCGCTTCGCCCAGCACCTTGACGCTGCCTGCGAGCGGCGGGATGAGCCCGAGCACGGCCCGGAGCAGCGTCGTCTTGCCAGCCCCGTTCGGGCCGAGGATGCCGACGAAGCTGCCCGGCTCGATGCTGAACGAGACGCCCCGCAAAATGGGGCGCCCGCCATGGCCGAGGCTTACTGCCTCGAACGAAAGCGCTTTCACGATTTCAGCGCGTCCTCGATCTCATGGAGCTGGCCAAGGAACCATGTTGCGATGGTCTTGCCCTTGGGCTCGGTTTCGGTAACGCCAATGACCTTCACATGACTGTCGTTGGCCAGCTTGAGCAGCTTGGTCGTGGTATCGTCGGTCACCTGCGAATTGTAGAACAGGATCTTGGCTTCACCGGATTTGAGGCTCTGCTCGAAATCCGCGACCTGCCGGGGCGAGGGTTCGGTATCATTCATGGTGGCCACCTGGAAGTCATAGTTGAGCATCTTGAAGCCCAGCGCCGACGCCATATAGCCGAAAACCGGCTCGGTTGCGGTAACTTCCATGCCGGCATCGGCGGCCTTGATGCGGCCGACCGCGGCGGCGACCGGTTCAAGCGAGGCATTGAACTTGGCGAGGTTGGCCTTGAACTCAGAGGCGTGCGCGGGATCGCGCTTTTCCAGCTCGGCCGCGAGCGTGGCGGCAACCTTCGGCAGGGTATCGGGCTCGTACCAAAGATGCGGATTGTCGCCGCTCTTGTGGCCGGTCAGGTCAGCGGCCACAATCGAGGTGCGCGTCGTGCTCGGAGAGGCCGAGAGGAGCTTGTCCATCCAAGGGTCATAGTCGGCGCCGTTGTAGATGACGATCTCGGCCCCGGCGATGGCGCGAGCGGTCGACGGGCTCGATTCGAACAGGTGCGGATCGTCGTCGGGATTGCTGAGAATGCTGGTCACGTTCACATCGCTGCCACCGATTTCATTGGCGAGGTCGCCGTAAAAATTCTCTGCGGCAACGATGCCGACCGGGCCGGCCGCATAAGCGGAATTGGCGGCAGCAAAGGGAAGCGCAGCCACCAGGGCCAAGCCGATCGCCAAAGCACGCATGATCGTCTCCTTGAAGGGGAATTCCGGCGCTGGCTGCTTTTGCCGCGCCGTATGTAACTTTATAACATTATGTTGTGAGCGCATGGCATGTCAATTGCGGATGCCTGTCGGAAGCCGGCCGGGGCCACATCGTACCCTCGCCCGCAGGGGGAGAGGGCCAGGGTGAGGGGTGCAGCCGCGAGATCCATCCATGCTCTGCCGCATCGCGGAGCCGAACCTCGTTGTGACCGGGGGCGCCCCTCACCCTGCCGGCCCCCTCTCCCAGAGGGGCGAGGGGACGATGGATGCGGCAATAATGCTGACTGCCGACGTCAGCTTTCCTTGACAAACATTAGAATAATTATAATCTGCGTGTTGGTAGTGCGCCTAAGCCGGAGCGATAGACCATTGTTGCTCAACGCTTTCCGGGGGGCGCCGGAAGGAAACACCATGCGCCTGACCCGTCAATCCAGCTACGCCGTCCGCACCCTCGTCTACTGCGCCGTCAACGCGCCGGAACTGAGCCGGGTGGCCGATATCGCCAAGGCGCATTCCATCTCCGAGCTGTTTTTGTTCAAGCTGATCAAGCCGCTGGTCGAAGCGGGGCTGCTCGAAACCGTGCGCGGCCGGCATGGCGGCATCCGGCTCGGACGGCCGGCCGAAAAGATCACCCTGCTCGATTGCATCAAGCTGACGGAAGAGAGTTTCGCCCTCGCCGAGTGTTTCGAAGGTGGCGACATCAACTGCCCGCTGGTGTTCAATTGCGACCTCAATGCCGCTTTGGGCGAGGCGCTGAAGGCGTTCTTCGACGTGCTCGAGAGCTATACGATCGCCGACCTCGCCGGCAAACGCCGCATCATCCGCGCCAAGCTCGGCCTGAGCTTTGATGAACTGGGGCTCGCCGAGGCCGTGAACTAGTTTCTTCACCCCGCTACTTCGGAAGGCGTTTGTCCAAGGCCCCCTCACCCTCCCCTCTCCTCCAAGGGAGAGGGTACCCTGTGGCACGGCCTCGCATTCCCTCTCCCTTGGGGTCCGGTAGGCCCGGTGAGGGGCCTTGGCCGCGCACACTGGCGCAAGCAAGGAGCCAAGCACGGTTGATCTTCTGCCCGCCGCCGACTATCTCAAAACCTTCCTCTCCAGCCAGTGAAAACATCCATGGCGGCAGCGCCCATTCTCGCCTTGCAGGCGATCCGGTTGACCCTCGGCAACACGCAGCTCCTTGAGAGCGCCGAGTTGTCGGTTACCCCCGGCGATAAGGTGGCGCTGGTCGGCCGCAACGGCTCCGGCAAATCGACGCTGCTGAAGATCGCGGCCGGTGAAATTGTGCCGGACGGCGGCGTGCGCTTCATTCAGCCGGGCGCCACCATCCGCTACCTGCCCCAGGAACCGGACCTTTCCGCCTTCCCCACGACCCTCGCTTATGTCGAGGCGGGGCTCGGCGAGGGCGATGAGTCCTATCGGGCGCGCTACCTCCTGGAACAGCTCGGCCTCACGGGCGAGGAAGCGACCGGCAACCTTTCGGGTGGCGAGGCGCGCCGCGCGGCGCTAGCCCGAGCCCTCGCGCCCGAGCCCGATATTTTGCTGCTGGACGAGCCCACCAACCATCTCGATCTGCCGGCGATCGAATGGCTGGAAGAAGAGATCAAGAGCCTCAGGTCGGCGCTGGTGCTGATCAGTCACGATCGCCGCTTCCTTTCCGACCTGACCCGCTCGACCGTCTGGCTCGACCGCGGCCAGACCCGCCGCCTCAACCAGGGATTTTCCGCCTTCGAGGCCTGGCGCGATACCGTGCTCGAAGAGGAGGAGACCTCCCGTCACAAGCTCGACCGACAGATCGTGCGCGAGGAGCATTGGCTGACTTATGGGGTCACCGCCCGGCGCAAGCGCAATGTCCGCCGACTGGAAAACCTGCATGGGCTGCGCCAGACGCGCCGCGAAGACCGCCGCGCCACCGGCAATGTCAGGATGACCGTCACCGAGGGTTCAACCTCGGGCGCAATGGTGGTCGATGCCGACAACGTCTCCAAGAGTTTTGGGGACCGCGCTATTGTCCAGGAATTCACCACCCGCGTCATCCGCGGCGACCGGGTAGGCGTGGTCGGTGCCAATGGCGCCGGCAAATCCACCCTGCTCAAGCTCATGACCGGCGTGCTGCCCCCTGATTCCGGCACCATCCGGCTGGGCTCGAACCTCGAACTCGCAACGCTCGACCAGGGCCGCAAATCGCTCGATGCCGAGACCCCGCTCAAGGACGCGCTGACCGGTGGCGGCTCGGATACGCTCCAGATCAACGGCCAGCCCAAGCACGTCATCGGTTACATGAAGGACTTCTTGTTCACGCCCGAGCAGGCGAGAACGCCGGTCGGCAAATTGTCGGGCGGGGAGCGCGGCCGGTTGACGCTGGCGAAGGCGTTGTCCCTTCCCTCCAACTTCCTGGTGCTGGACGAACCGACGAACGATCTCGACCTCGAAACCCTGGACCTGCTGCAGGAAATGCTGAGCGATTATCCCGGCACCGTGGTGGTCGTGAGCCATGATCGTGATTTTCTCGACCGGGTCGCGACTTCGGTGATCATGGCGGAAGGCAACGGGCGCTGGACCGAATATGCCGGCGGCTATTCCGACATGGTGGCGCAGCGCGGCGCCGGGGTTGCGGCGCGCACAGTTGCGGCCAAGGGCAAGGGCGACAAGCCGGCCCCGCAGAATGCTCCGCTCGCCCCCATCGCGCCCAAGGGAAAGCTCTCCTTCAAGGACAAGCACGCCCTGGAAACCCTCCCCGGCGTCATCACCGCCCTGGAAAAAGAGATTGCCAAGCTCGAGGCCGAACTGGCGGACCCCGCCCTTTATACCCGCGACCCCGCCGGCTTTGCCAAAAAGAGCAAGACGCTGACCGAAAAGCAGGGCGCGCGGGCAAAGGCCGAGGAGCAATGGCTCGAGCTTGAGGTGAAGCGCGAAGAGGTCGAGGGCTAGGCTCCTGGGCGCGGGCCCCGCTTGCGCGATTTTGCCGGCCAGCCTAGCGTGACAGTCTATCCTCATTCGACCGGTTCGAGTCGGTCAGCCGAATGGAGCTCTCGATGCCCTCGCCCAATCCCCTCAAGACAGCGCTCGCGCGCAACGAGCGGCAGCTCGGGCTATGGCTGTCGCTGGCCAGTGCAACGGCCACCGAGCTGGCCGCGCGAGCCGGGTTCGATTGGGTGCTCATTGACATGGAGCACACCACTCTCGGCGAATCCGAGGCACTTGCGCATTTGCGCGCCGCCCGAGGCGGCACGGCCGAGACGGTGGTGCGGGTGCCGTGGAACGATGCCGTGATCATCAAGCGCATGCTCGACGCCGGGGCGCGCTCGATCATCGTGCCGCAAGTCCAGAACGCCGAAGAGGCCCGCCGTGCCGTGGCGGCCACCCGCTATCCGCCCGACGGCATTCGCGGCTTTTCCGGCATCACCCGGGCCAATGACTATGGCCGCACCAAGGACTATCCAACGACGGCGGCAAACGAGATTTTCCTGACCGTACAGGTGGAGAGCCCGGAGGCCGTGCGGAATGCCGCTGAAATCGCGGCGGTCGAGGGCGTCGACGGGGTCTTTGTCGGCCCCAACGATCTCGCCGCCAATATGGGGCTCGTCGGCCAAGCGGGCCATCCCAGCGTGCGCGAAGCAATCGCCAGCGTGATTGCGCCGGTGCGGGCTGCGGGCAAGGCGCCAGGCGTGCTCGATTTCAATATCGCCAGCAGCAAAAGCTGGTTCGATATGGGCTTTAGCTGGATCGCGGTGGGCAGCGATTTGTCTCTGCTCCGCGCGGGCGTCGACGCGCTGCTCGCCTCGTACCGCGCCTGACCCCCGACAGCAGCCGGAGGTCGACCTCGGCTGAGGAACTCCGGCTGGAACGTGCCATCGTGACGCCCCTTTGGCACCCCAATTTTTATCTCGATGGGCTTAATCGGGCGATTTTTCGACGGCGGCGCCCGATTTTAAGTTTTGTTGGACTAGCGCTGGCGACAAGACGTGCCTATCTTTGCACCGTGCCGAGGAAGTCCGGCACGATTCCCGTGGCAACCCTGAAGGAGCAAGATCGATGAAAGCATTGCCCATTCAGCGGAGCGGCCGAATTAATCTCCTCGTAGCGATGGTATCGGCCGGCAAACGCTGGCGATGCCATTTCATGTGATCCCGGGCGTCACGCCCCCGTCTCACAGTTCTGCTACGTTGCGGCCGTCCGACGAGACTTGCCGCCGGAGACTTAATAAATGCAGCATATCGTTGCGCGGCCTGCGCCGCAGAAGCCAATCGCCATTGATGTTGCCGGCCAGCCCCAGGGGGTTGTGATTCC